>CBFGPU010000562.1:0-2861 GCA_965650715.1 uncultured Haloferula sp.
TGAACGGTGCCTACTTCAAGACCTTCCGCGAGGAACAGGGCTCCTTCCTCAACAAGCTCAAGCCCTCCTTCGCGAACATGCCCGAGAAATTCGAGAGCCGCGCGAATGCCCTCGGCTACAGCATCGAGCAACCGGAAAAACTCATGCCCGTCTCCTGGCTCGGCCTGCACGGATGATGAAGACCCGCCCCAAACGCAAACCCAGAATCTATTCCTTGCTCGTCATCGGCTTGGGAGGATTCGCCGCCCTGATGGTGGGCCTCGTCAATACCACCGTCAATCCTTGGCGGACCACCCCGGTCCCGTGGCAGGCGCAATCCCTCGAGCCCTATCGCGATGGGGCCGACCACATGCGCACGCGCAAGGCCGGAATCCTCCGCTCGGGGGATTGGAAGGTCGCGCTGGTGGGATCCTCCCGCGTGGCCAATTGCCTCGACCCTTCGCTACCCCAATGGGGCCGGTCCGACGTGGTGAACCTGGGTTGCAATGCCGGCTTCCTCCAGGAATCCACCGAGATTGCCAAGTTCTTCATGATCCACGATGATGCGGAGCTCCTCCTCTTCGGGGTCGACCCGGGAGACCTGACTTCATCGGTGGACACCCGCCCGATGTTCGATTTCTACAGCTCCCCTTTCTCGCCGGATACCGGGGTGGATAACGAACTGCGCTACATCTTCGGGCTCTCCACCTTGGATTCCTCGCTCGATACGCTTCGCTACGCCCGTTTGAAGCTGAAGGGCGAGTTCGGGCCGAACGGGATGCGTCGGCGTCCCAAGCGCCACAAAGGTAGCCAAGTGAATTTCATCGCCCAGACAATCACCCGCAAGATCGAACTCGAAACGGCAGATGCAGGCGGCCCGGAACGCTCCCTCAACGAGGAGAAGGTCCGGAAGCTTCGCGAGATGCTGCAGATCTCCCGCGAGAAGCCCTGCCGGGTGATCGTCCTCTTCCACTCGAATCACGCGCTGATGCACGCGGAGGCCAAGCACATCGGCACGAGCGTGATTCCTTTCGAGAAGGAGCGCCGGGCTTTGGTTGCCATGATCGCGGAGTTGAATGCGGCGACCTCCGACCTCCCGCCGATCGATCTGTGGGACTTTTGCAACTACCATCCGCTGAATTGCGAACCCCTCCCCTTGGACAATCCCAAGGAGGGCCGCTTGAAAAACTGGACCGACCTCGGCCACTTCAGCCCGGAAATCGGGAACCAGATGCTTGCCTTGATGATGCACTGGCCGCTCCCCCAGCCCGAATTGGCGGACATCGGCCGTAAGCTCGACCTCACCACCCTCGATGCCTACCTCGCTGAAGTCGGCACTGGCTATCAACGCTATCTGACCGGGGACGGGGCCCGCGACCTCGCATGGAAGGAGAAGCTCAAGGCCGAGGCCGGACGCTGACCCGCCGACCCTTTCACTCTCGACAAAGCCCGCCCCCGATTGGAAAAACCCGGCCCCGCCCTACGGCATGCTTTTCAACTCCTACACCTACCTCCTGCTCTTCCTGCCGTTGGTGGCGCTGGGGTTCCACCTCCTCCGGCATAGCAAGCTGAGGCTCTCGCTCGGCTGGCTGGTGGTGATGTCGCTGGTCTTCTACGGCGTCTGGAACCCGGACCCCACCCAGCCCTGGAGCCCGAAGTACGTGCTGATGATCCTGGCATCATGCACGTTCAATTATTTCCTCGGCCAGCGGCTCTCCCAGCTAAAGCTCTCCGGCCCAGGCAAAATGCTGCTGGGGCTGGGCGTGGGCGCGAACCTCGCGGCGCTCGCCTACTTCAAGTACGCCGGCTTCCTTGCCGGCATCTCGCAGGACCTCACCGGCTGGCCGCAGGTCGTCCCCCAGATCGTCCTCCCGCTCGCCATCTCCTTCTTCACCTTCCTCCAGATCGCCTATCTGGTCGATGCCTGGCGCGGCGAGACCGAGGAGTACCACTTCACCGATTACCTCCTCTTCGTCACCTTTTTTCCGCACCTGATCGCAGGCCCGCTGATCCACCACCGGGAGATGATGCCGCAGTTCGCGAAGAACAAGAACCGCGGCCTGCATTCGAACGACATGTCAATCGGCATCACCCTGCTGGCCCTCGGCTTGTTCAAGAAGGTGGTGGTGGCCGACTACCTCGCCCGCACCGCCACGCCGATCTTCGACCTCGCCGCCGCCGATGGCCGCGATCCCACCATGGCGGAAGCTTGGGCCGGAGCCCTCTCCTACACGCTCCAGCTCTACTTCGATTTCTCCGGCTACTCGGACATGGCGCTCGGCTCGGCCCGCATCTTCGGCATCCGCTTCCCGCTGAATTTCCACTCGCCCTACAAGGCCACCTCCATCGTCGATTTCTGGCGGCGCTGGCACATCACCCTCTCGCGCTTCCTCCGCGACTACCTCTACATCCCGCTCGGCGGCAACCGGAAGGGCCCCGCCCGCCGCTACATCAATCTCTTCATCACGATGCTCCTCGGCGGCCTCTGGCACGGCGCCGGCTGGACCTTCATCGTCTGGGGTGCCCTCCACGGTGCCCTGCTCTGCGTGAACCACGCATGGTTCAACTTCCGCAAGAAGCTCTCGATCCCCGCGATCCCCAAGCCGCTCGCCATCGGCATGACCTTCTTCGCCGTGCTCATCGGCTGGGTCTTCTTCCGCGCCCACGACTTCCACGCCGCCAAAACCATGCTCGCCGCGATGTTCGGCTTCCAAGGCTGGACCGGCTGGCCGCCCGACTCGATGATCGTGGTGAAGGACGACCGCGCGTGGAAACCGATCATCGGCGGCCTGCTCCTCTGCTGGTTCTTTCCGAATACCCAGCAGTTCATGAAGCGCTACCTGCCCGCGCTCGGCCTGCGGGAGTTCCCGGAGCTCAAGCCC
>CBFGPU010000563.1:0-2860 GCA_965650715.1 uncultured Haloferula sp.
CGAGATTCTGGCCAGCCATCTTCACGGCGGCGATGCGCCGTTACCGGGGCATGAGTGCGTGGAGGTGGCGCTGGTGGATGACGAGACCAGCGCGCGCGTCCACGAGCAATTCATGGGAATCGAAGGCGAGACGGACGTCATCACCTTTCATCACGGCGAGATCGTGATCGGCGTGGAAGTGGCCTTCCGGCAGGCGGCGGAGAATGGCGAGCCGCCGTTGAGGGAGCTTTTCCGCTATATCGTTCACGGGCTGCTGCACCTCGCGGGACATGAGGATGAGGAGGACGTGGATCGTGAGCGGATGGAGGCGGCGCAGGAGCCCTTGGTGGCGCGGTTGTGGCCGGTGGTGGGGGAAGGGTGAGACGATGGCAGGGCTAGCTGTCGGCGAGGGGGGCCATTGACGGGAGGAACCCCAGGCCATCTGCTCTCCTGAGGCCAACCCGGGCCGTATCAGGAACGGCGCTGCCGTTCTTGGAGCCGGGGAGCGGAAGGGAGGGTGCGGCCGATGGCCGCGAGTCACGGCGCGGCGGGCCGCCGCGCCCTACCGGGACAGGGAGGCGGGACGCACCCCTTCCTTGGGAGGCGGGGCAGAAGAAGCAGGTGCCTACTTGCTGACGTTGAAGCGGAACTCGATGACGTCGCCGTCCTTGACGACGTATTCCTTCCCTTCGATACGGAGCTTGCCGGCTTCCTTGGCACCGTGTTTGGAGCCGGTGGCGACGAGGTCGTCGTAGTGCACCACTTCCGCGGCGATGAAGCCGCGTTCGTAGTCGGTGTGGATCACGCCCGCGGCGGCCGGGGCCTTGTCGCCTTCATGGATCGTCCAGGCGCGGGTTTCCTGCACGCCGGTGGTGAGGTAGGTGCGGAGGCCGAGCAGGTGATAGACGGCGCGGATCAACGCGGAGACGCCGGAGTCCGAGATGCCCATGTCGTTGAGAAGCTCGGCGGCCTCTTCCGGGGTGAGATCGACCAATTCCTCCTCGATCTTGGCCGAGATGACGACAGCCTCGGCCCCGTGGGCTTCGGCGGCGAATTTGCGGACCTTGGCGACCATCGGGTGGGAGTCGGGATCGGCTTGGGCGGCGGCAAGTTCATCCTCGGCGACGTTGCAGGCGAAGATCGTGCGCTTGTCGGAGAGGAGGAAGAAGTCCTTCATCAATTCGCGCTCGGTGTCCGAAAGCGAAAGCGTGAGCGCGGGTTTGCCGTCGTTGAGATGAGGCAGCAGCTTGTCGATCAACTCGACCTCGGCCTTGGACTCCTTGTCGCCGCTCTTGGCCTTCTTCTCGCGGGAGACACGGCGCTTCTCCATGGCGGCGATGTCGGCGAGGATCAGCTCGGCATTGATGATCTCGATGTCGCGGATCGGATCGACGGTGCCGAGTTCGTGGATGATGTCGTCATTCTCGAAGCAGCGGACGACCTGCACGATGGCATCGGTCTCGCGGATGTTGGCGAGGAACTGGTTGCCGAGGCCCGCGCCTTCCGAGGCACCCTTCACCAGACCGGCGATATCCACGAACTCAATCGCGGTCGGGACCAGTTTCTGCGAGCCGGAGATTTTCGAAAGCACGGCGAGCCGGGGATCGGGAACGACGACCATGCCGACATTCGGATCGATGGTGCAAAAGGGATAGTTGGCCGCCTCCGCCTTTCGGGAACGGGTCACGGCGTTGAAGAGGGTGGACTTACCGACATTCGGGAGTCCGACGATTCCGGCTTTCAGCATGGCGCGGCGAGGGTTAGGGCATGCTCCCCGGCTCGCCAAGGTCCGAATGCAGTTCTTGTGTGCGGGGCACGAAAAAGCCCGCCGCGGCGGGCTGCCCGGTCTGTACCGTGATCACTTCTTGCGGCGGAGGATCAGGAGCAGTCCCAGGGAACCGAGCATTGCCATGGCCGGCTCCGGGACCACCGTGAACTGGGCCGTATAATTGTTGCCGCCGGCGTTCGAGAAGCGGTCGCCTTCGTTGGTGAGAGCCCGGTAGAGGATCTCCACCTCGTAGTCCCCGTTTCCGGTGATTCCGCCGAGGAGATCGATCGGCCCTCCGGCGAGGCCGCGCCATTCCTGGTCGCCGCCGCCGCTGAAATTGACGCCGCCGAGATCGGTGGAAGGGGCGTTGCTGCCGAAGTTCAGGCTGACGGTAGTGAATAGTCCCGGGGTTTCGCCGACTTCGTAAACCCGGTATTGGATCTCGGCTCCTGTCACGTTCCCGCCGTTGTTCTTGAAGGTCAGCAGGGAGGCATTGGTGATTTCCAAGGTGTCGTCGAGCGAGAAGATGCCGAGGTCCGCGCCCTCGAACGGCGGGTTTGAGCCGCCGTAGGATTGCGCCACGTACACCGTGGAGGAGGTCGTGAAGATCTGCGCATAGCTGCCGAAAACACCGGTGGCCGCGTGGCCGGTCGCCGTCAGCGCGAGGGAGAGGAGGAGGGCAGGGGTTTTCATCGACACTTCCGGATGTTCCGGAGAGGGGAGCGGTTTAACGAAAAATCCCGCAGCGGCGGACCGGTGCGGGATCGGGGGAAATCATTCCAGCTTCGCGGGGAGCAGGTCGCCGTCCATGATGCCGGAATCGGCGGGTAGATCGGGCTCCTCGAAGTTGACCGGGCCGTCGAAGAGGCTGCCCCAGAAGCCCTTGCGCCGGGTGCGCTGGAAAGCCACGGCCTGCTCCTGGCCGGTCGGCTGCTCGCGCAGGGCTTCGGCACGGACCTGAACCACGGGGATGCGCGGTCCCGGCATCAGCTTGGCGATGCCGTCCTTGGAAGCTTCGGAAAGCTTGGCAACGCCTCCCCCCACCTTGGACACTCCCGAAACGGTGGCGGTCTTGATTTGGTTCACTTGGGCGCAGGAAGCCAGCGAGATCGC
>CBFGPU010000564.1:0-2860 GCA_965650715.1 uncultured Haloferula sp.
GTGAAGGACGCGGCGGGATCGGTGGGGTTGTTAGGACTCGGGCTCGGCGACGACGCGCAGGCGGAATCCGTGGTGGTGAAGGGCATGAGCGACGTGAACCTCGACGACTTCAGTGCGGCGCTGCTGCCGCGGGATCGCGAAGGGAAGGCGCTCGCGGTGCTGCACCGGGCCTTCCGTCATGCCGGCGGCGAGGCGGGCGTGACGCTGCGGGTGTCGCCCGTGGCCCCGGAGATCCGGGCGACGACGAGCCAGACGCTCTCGCTGGGCGAGGACCGCATGGTGCTGGCAGTGGATCTGAGTGCGGCGATCACGCGGGCCGGGGTCTTCAAATTGGCGCTGGAGATTCCTGCGGGCTTCGAGATCGAGGGCGTGACCGGTCCGGCACTCGCGCATTGGGCGGAGTCGCAGGAAGAAAGGGCGCGCGTGCTCAATCTGCATCTCAACGGCCGCACGCTGGGCGAGCAGGCCTTCGCGATCACGCTGGTAGCGCCATCGCCGGGAGCACGGGCGAACTGGGGCGTACCGCGCGTGCTGTTGCGCGACGCCTCGCGCCAGACCGGCACGCTCACGGTGGTGCCCGACCGCGGCTTCCAGGTGCGGGCGGTTTCGCGCGGGAATGTCTCGCAACTCGATCCGCGTGAAACCGGCGCGCCACGGCCGGGCACGCTGGCTTTCCGTTTGCTGCAGGCGGATTGGTCGCTGGTGCTGGGCATCGCGAAGCTGGACCCCTGGGTGACGGCGCAGGTCCTGCACGAGGTGACGCTGCGCGAGGGGCAGACGCTCTCGCGCGTGCGTTTGGCCTACAAGATCGAGAACGCGGCGATGAAGGCGCTGCGCGTGCGCATCCCGGGGCTCGATGCAGGCGCTTCCGCGACGGTTCGCGCAAGCGGTCCGGCAGTTGGGGATTTCGTGCCCGTGACAGGGGAGGATGGCCTTTGGGAGATCCGCTTCCAGAGAGGGGTCGCGGGGGAGACGACGGTGGACATCGAGTTCCAGCGGCAAACCTCCGGCGACACGGTGGAGATCGCGCCGCTGGTGCCGGCGGAAGTACGCCAGAATTCGTACTTCGTCGCGATCCGAACCGGCGGGAGGCTCGAGGTCGTCTCGCGGAATGCGCCGCGCGGTTGGCAGCGCAGCGAGTGGGGCGTGGTCCCGGAGTTCCTGCGTGGAAGCGCGCCCGCACCGGAGGTCCTCCGGGTTGCCGAGCCGGAAGGACCGCTGACCGTGACCCTGAAGCGTCACGAGATCGCAGGCGCCTTGAAGCTGCGGGTCGAGCGCGGCACGCTTACCACCCTTGTCTCCGCGGAGGGTGCCGCGCTCACCGCGGTCGATCTGGCGGTGCGCGTGGTGGAAAAGGGAACGCTGAAGCTGACGCTGCCGGAAGGGGCTTCGCTCTTCAGCGTGCTGGTGAACGAGGATGGCGTGCCGCTGGTGCGCGATGGCGATCGCTGGTTGTTCCATGTCTATCCGGCACCCGAGGGCGACCGCCCCGCTTCGGTGCGCTTCGTGTATGCGGTCTCCAAGAGGACGAGAACCTTGGACGGACCGATGCTCGACATCCCGCTGGAGAATCTGTCGTGGCGGGTGATCCTGCCGAAGGGCTGGCATCTCACGGACCACTCGGGGGATTTCGACCTCCAGGAACAGAAGGCGGCCGCGAAGGCGGAAGATTACAGCAGCTTCGTGTTCCGCAAGCGTGCGGCCGGGAAGCAGGAGGCGGTGGCCTTGCTCGACCAGGCGAACGAATGGCTGCAGGCCGGCGAGCAGGAAAAGGCGGGCCAGGCCCTGAGCAAGGCAGCCCGAAACGGCCTGCTGGATGAAGCATCGAACGAGGACGCGCGGGTGCAGCTTCGGAACTTGAAGACGCAGCAGGCGACCCTGGCGCTGAATACACGGCGTCAGCGGATGTATCTGGAGAACGTCTCGGAAGTCCAGGTAGGCAACAAGCAGCTCGAACAGGCGGCGCAGGAGAATCCCTTGCTGCAGGGTTTGACGAACTACGATCCGAAGCAGTTCGACCGCTTGTTAGAAGGAAACACCGTGGACGAGAACACGGCGATGAAGGCGATCGCGAACCGCATCGTGAACCAGCAACTCGCGGCGGACCCGGCACCCGCGGCGCTGGATGTGACCTTGGGTGAGGCCGGAACGGTGCTGGATTTCAAGCGCAGCGTGCAGGTGGACGGGGACAAACCGATGAGCTTGAAGCTGGACATCGCCCCGGATTACCGGGGGGGATGGATCTATGCGGTGTTGCTGTGTGCGCTGGGGGGGATGGTGATCGGGGGAGTGGTGGTGAGGAGAAAGTAGCGCAACTTTCAAAAGTTGCGGATGAGGGATGATCGCAGAAAGGATAAAGATGTATTGCGGGGGCGGACGCTGGCAGGCGCAACTTTGGAAAGTTGCGCTACTTCAGGGATCCACATCCAAGGCGGAAGGTGCCTTCCGGGAGCTTTGCCTTGGCCGGGTTCTCCTGAATGTAGCGGCGGAACTTTTCCATCGCCGTCCCACTTCTCACAAGGTGGTCGAAGCTCTCGTGCTGCCAGAGCGCCCCGCTTTTCGCTTCCATGGCATTGATCCGGCGTGCGGTGAACTTTTTCCAAGAGCCAACAATCTCTCCCATGTGGTGATTGCCTGTGGGAACGAGAAGAGCATGGACGTGGTTTGGCATGACGACGTAGTCGCCGAGCTGATACCTCGCGCCGTCGAAATAGAGGAGTGCCGTTTCGACGATGGCGGAGTAGTTCGGATTCACAAGGAGGCAACTGCCGTGGCCGGTATCAAGAAGTTCGTGGAAGCGCGTTCCGAAGCGGCGGAGGTATTCCCTGCGATCTTCCTCCGTGAGGTTCAGGAGCAGATC
>CBFGPU010000565.1:0-2857 GCA_965650715.1 uncultured Haloferula sp.
AGCGGCGATCTGTTCATCGAAGCTCACTTGACCCATCGTGGTGAGATGGATCGAGCCGGGCAGGCCGTCTTTCTTCCATGCCTCTTCGGAGCGGGCGTCGATCCACAGCGCATCCGGCCACTCGGTCCTGGCGGTGGCCAGGCATATTTCGTCCGCGGTCATCTTCGCGGGATCGCAGGCGATCGACCGGTCCGGCGGTCCTGCAATCTTCCAGGTGGCGACGGCACCCGCCGAGGCGAGTAACACCACCAGCGCGAGTTCCGTCACGGCCTTCATGGCTTGGCCGCGGCGGCGGTCTTCGGCTGGTTCCGCACCACCATGAAGACACGGTGGGAACGATGGCGCTGGAGCTTGCAGTCGGTCTCGATGTGTACCACGCCCATCGCGACCTTGTCCGTGGCCGCCGGGGTGATGACGATCTCGTACTTCTTCCCTTCCTCGATCGTCTTGAGCTCCTGGGTGAAACGGCTGTCGGCACCGGAGATCTTCACCACCTTGATCGGCTCGCCGTGCTTCATGGTCAGCGTCACGCTCTTCGGTTTCGCTTCCTCGCCGATGTTCCAGAAGAGGGTCTTGGGCTCCATCTCCACCAGCACCGGGATGTGGATGCGCGTGGTCAGGACCACGGAGGGCTGGTCCGGCGGATCGCCCTTCAGGCGGATGGCCACGGCCTTGTCCACCGTGCCGGCCAAGGCGCTCAGCTCGAATTCCGAACGGATGACACCGCTTTCACCGGGCTGGTACTTGAGCTTGCCCGCCGGGCTGATGGAGGCGCTCAGGCAGGAGCAGCCCGAGGTGTATTCGACGATTTCCACCTCTTCGGACGATTCGTTCTTGAAGGGAAATTCCGTCACCGCCTTGGTCTCGTCCGCGCTGATCTTCAGCTCCCGGAGTTTCGTCTCGAACTTCAGCTCCGCCGCGGCAAGCGGCGCGCAAAGGGCGAGAGCGGCAAGGATAATGGAGCGCATGGCGGGAAGTAATGCCGTAGCAAGCGTCCTTGTGCAAGTGCCGCAAGGAGGGGACGAGACTGTCCTTTCCCTCCGCCGGGGACAATGAGGGGCGCGGGACGCAGCCCCTCCTTGGTCTCAAGGCTTCTTCACCTTGCCCTTCACCACGGCGAAGATCCCGTGCGAGCGGTGCCTTTCGTAGGTGCAGTCGGTATCCAGGCGGAGCACTCCGTTCGAATGTCCCGCGGTGGAGACCGGGGTGACCGTGACCTCGTATTTCCTGCCCTTCTCGATCTCCTTCCACTCGTGCTTGAAGGTGCCGTCCGCACCCGTGACCGAGGTCACGTGGATCGGCATGGGATGGTTCATGGTCACGGTCACCTTCTTCGGTGCGGCAGGGTCGCCGATCTCCCAGATGAGGGCCTTTGGATCGACCTGCACCAGCTCCGGAATCTTCGCCTTCATCCGCAGGAGCTGAGAGGGCTCCTTGCCGTCCCCTTTCAGCCACACGCCGATTGTTTTGTCCACCACGCCGGTGAGCGCCTTCGTTTCCATCGTCGCGCGGATCGTGCCTTCGCCGCCGGGCGCGACCACCAGGCTGCCTTTGATCGCGATGCTGATGCAGGGGCAATCGCTCTGGACGCGGTCGATCACGACCGGATCCCTGCCTGTGTTCCGGAAGCCGAAATCGACGAAGGTCGAGGTGGCTTCGAAGGGTACGTCCACTTCCTTCGCGGTCGTCTCGAAGGCGAGGGGACCCGCCGCGAGCGGGGCGGCCAGGGCGACGAGCAAGGCGAGGAATTTTCCCATGGATCTCAAGGTTTGCCGTTCTTGTCCGGGGATAGTTCCACGGCAAGGATCATGCGTCCACCCTTCCATTCGGGACCGAGCACCAGCAGCGGCTTGTCGTAGGTCATGGCGGCGTCGGTCTTGAAGATTTTCTTGCGGCTCAGCCAAAGCTCGAGGTCCAGGCGCATGGTCCGCGCATTCAAGGTGCTCTGCGGTTCGAAGCGGAGCATCACCTCGTTGCTCGGCTCAAAGGGCTCGGACCAGTTCTGATAGCTCCGGTAGAGTTTCCGCTGGTCGCGGGCGAGCTCCAGGTATTTGGCGAACTTCAGCTTTTGCTCGGCGGCGAGCCGGGCGGCCGTTTCGGCGGGCACTTCCTTCGCGCGCGGGCCGATGGCGGACACGTCGCCATTGGTGCCGAGGTAAACCGTGACCTTCACCGAGCCGATGACTTCCTTGCCTGGATCGGCCTCTTCCTCCACGCCGCGGGCGAGGCCGCAGCATGCCGGAAGCAGTAGGGCGAGCAGCAGTCGGCGCTTCATGGAGACGGCAGATCGATGTCCGCCGTGGCGGGAGGCGTCTCGTGGGTGGAGGCGGTTTCCGGCAACTCGAAGGTGTCCGGAATCGCGGCCACGCCATCGAGCACTATGACTTCCGCATCGGCGGAAGCGAAGTACTCGGCATTTACCCCTTTCTCCGGGGTGTAGAGTACCGGCGGAGCGTTCACCGTCAGCGTCTTCGGGGCGGGGGAGACCAAGCGGGTACCGGCCCAGAAGCACAGCGCCATCCCTGCCACCGCGGTGGCGGGCAACAGCCATTGGAGAAAGCTCCGCGTGCGGGCAGGAGAGAGGGCTGCGGGAGTGGAGTCGGCGACTTCGCGGGCGATTTCCCGGGACAGCCGGGAATTGAAGAAATCGGCATAGGGCGGTTCTTCCTCCGCCGGCATGTTTGCACGGCGAAACAATGCCTTCACGGCACGGGCATCCTCCCGCCGGGCCAGCCACTCGGGCTGGGACACGGCCCATGCATTCACCTGGGCGGCCGACGCGCCTTCCAGCTCGTCTTCCACCCATAGGGCCAGCATTTCGTCATCGGGCATCGTATTCATCCTTCAGGAGGGATTG
>CBFGPU010000566.1:0-2856 GCA_965650715.1 uncultured Haloferula sp.
CGCCGTCGAGATCGATCCAGATCGGACTCTCCGTCGCGGCCTGGGCCATCACGCGGTGCGCCGTCCACTCGCCGTCCTTCCCGGGATTGACGTAGAGGTCGAGGCCCTTGCCCGGATGGCGCGCCATCAGGATGTCGGGCTTGCCGTCGCCGGTCACGTCATCTGCCCAAGCGAGGAAGGAGTCCTCCATGTACGCCTCGATGGTGGTGGCGGCACCGGGGCGGTACTGCTTCCGCTCCTTGAAGTCCGGGCCCTTGAACCAGAATGCCCCGGCGACGAGGTCCTTCGCGCCATCGCCATCCAAGTCGGCCGCGGCGAGTCCTTCGGTCAGGAATTCCGGCGTGACGACCTGCTTCGTCCATGGCTTGGCCGCCGGGGACTTGGCCAAGGAAAAGGCGGCGACTAACAAGCCTGCCGGAAGAAGGATCGCGCTGGGTTTCATGGCCGCGGAAGAAACGGCGGAGAGCGGGGAAACCTTTCGGGGGAGGTGATGGGAGCCGACGGGCCCGCAAAGGCAGGGGCGTCTCTCCGAGACGCCTGGCGGGGGGTGGTCCGCATAACCCTGCCCGTCCGCCTCGTTCCATTCTCGGGACGCGCCCCTCGTTAGGTGCGCCGGTCCGCTGAATCGAGCGTGGCGCGTGCGGTTTCAGCATCGGTAATCTCCTTGTGCCACTTTGAGCCAAGCTTATGCCAGTGTGCGGCCAAGCGGGAAGCTGTCATCCCGAACCCGGCTGCGAGGAGGACTGGAAGGATCATTTTCGACCACTGTTCATGGGACAAGCAGCTCATGGCAGCGAAAAGCGCGGCCACAGCCAGGACGGAAGTCAGTTGCAGGCTGAGGACCCATGCCACTCGCTCCGTGAAGTGATGACCTGCAAAGCGTTCCCGAGGATCCTTGCTTATGATCCTCGCGCAGATCACCATCAAGTAACCAAGGATAAGGCTGCCAAACCCGATGGCCAATGCGGCGAGGATAGACATTAGGTTCCCCGATGCTTCACCGGCGATCGTCGCCGCAAAAGTACCGGTGAGGGAAAGTGCGCCATAAAGCCAGATCCATGCCCCGGGAAATCCGATGAAGAGGATGCTGAAGGCACGGAGCAAGCGAGGCATGGGTCTGATTCTGAGATTCCCTGGCATTTACCGGCTCGGGACGATGTTGCTATCGCCGCTCCAAGCCTTACGCCATTCTTCCACGCGCCGGTTGTAAACGAAAGAGATGGTGAGGGCGACGATGGCGAGAGGAAGTCCGAAGGTGAGAAGCGGAGCTCGGGCTTTGTCATTGGAAAGGGCGGCGATCACCATGCTGCCGCCGAGGATGCTCAGGATCTGGACGGATAGTTCGGCGATGAGGCAACGGATCACGGTGCTTTCCGGAACGGTGTCGCGTTGCTTGGCGAGGACGTAGTCGATGCCGACGATAACGAGATAGAAGATCACGCTGACTACGAGCCAGCCGAAGAAGGCCACGGGGATCGGGATGCTCATGAGGGAGCTCTGGTAGCCGGAGAACCAGAAGACGCCTGCGAGCCAAGCCATGCCGACGCCAAGGACCCGCGCGAAGGCCGCGGGGATCGTCACGAAGACGATGATCATCGCGCTGACATATCGTGGCATGGAGTTCACGCTAGGCGGCACTTTGCCACTGCTGGCGAGCGTTCGCGAGCCCGATGCTCGCCCTTCACCGAAGTTTCACCGTTTCACATAACGGAAACCGGGCAAGGCGCGGACCAGCCTTCTCATCTCCAGCTTCATCAGCGTCGTCGCCACCACCGGGGCGGGAAGGCCGGTGCTTTCGACGAGGCGGTCAACGCCGGACTCGCCTTCGCCGAGGGCGGCGAAGACCTTGGCTTCCTCCGGCGGGAGTTCGGGCAGGGAGGCTTTCCCGGCGAGGGGGAGCTCGGGCTGGCGTCCCGACTCCAAGGGCAACTCGGCAAGATCGTCGATGATATCGCCGCCGTTCGTTACCAGGGTGGCACCTTCCCGGATGAGCTGGTTGCAACCGGCGGAACTCTCCTGATCGATGGGGCCGGGCACGGCATAGACGGGGCGGCCGTAGTCCCCGGCGAGATTCGCGGTGATCAGCGAGCCGGACTTGCGCGCGCACTCCGTGACGACGAGTGCCTGCGACCATGCGGCGACGATGCGGTTCCGTTGCGGGAAGGTCTGCTTGTCCGGCGGGGTGTGGAGGGGAAACTCGGAGATCACCGCCCCGCGGCCTTCGGCGATCTTTTCGGCCAGCGCGAGGTTCTCCGCCGGGAATAGCTGCGCGAGACCGGAGCCGAGGACGGCGACGGTACGGCCTCCCGCCGCGAGCGCGGCCTCGTGCGCGACCGTATCCACGCCCCGGGCCAGACCGGAGATGATCGTGAAACCCGCGTGGGCGAGTTGGAAGGAAATCAGCTTGGTGGCATTCCTTCCATACATCGTGCAGCGCCGCGTACCCACGATGCCGATGGCATGGCGGTCGCGGGTCTCGAGCTTGCCCCACACGTAGAGAAGCAGCGGCGCATCATACGCCTCGCGGAGGGCGGGCGGAAACTCCTCGTCGTCCGCGGTGAGGATGGAAAGCCCGCGCTCCGCAATCTCTAACAACTCCTTGGCGGGGTCGGCGTGATCCTTCCATTTCGTGAGGATGGTGGCGGTCTCCTCGCCGATTCCGTCCACCCGGATCAGATCGTCCTTGCGCGCGCTCAAGACCGCATCGGCATCGCCGAAACGTTCCAACAGGCGGCGGATGCGGATCGGGCCGATCTTCGGAAGGGAATTGAGGGCGAGAAGGGAATGCATTGAGAGGGAAAGCACGAATTCTAAGCACTAATGATTAAACCAAGGCAGGCATGGGGCGGGAAGGTC
>CBFGPU010000567.1:0-2853 GCA_965650715.1 uncultured Haloferula sp.
GGTCTTCCGCAAGCTCGCTGGGGCATTGCGCGACAGCCAGACCATCGCGCCGGATCACGAACCGCTGGCCACCTTCCCCTCGCCCTCGCCATTGCTGCGGCTCGACCATGTGTTCACCAGCTCGCACTTCACGGTCGAGGGTGTCGAGAGGCCCCGCACGCCGACTTCGGTGATCGCCTCCGACCACCTTCCCCTTTGCGTGGAGCTCACCCTGCACCCTTCGAAATGAAAACCGGCAGCGTGATCGTGAGGCATCGCGGGAAGATCGCCGCGACCTTGATTATCCTGCTGTTGGCGGGCTGGTTCATCTGGCACCACCGCGCGGACCTGAGCCGCGAGACGCTTGTGGCGAAGGGCAGGGAACTGCATGCCGCCTGGTTCATCGCCGCCTTCTTCGTACTTCCGGTGTTCGGCTTTCCGCTGAGCGTCCTGCTTCTCCTCGCGGGAATCCGCTTCGGCTTCTGGCCGGGGATGGCCCTGGCGACGAGCGGCACGTTCTTCCATCACTTTGCGGCCTTTTATCTCGCGCACGGATCCTTCCGCGACAGCGTGCGTCGCAGGCTGGAGCGGGCGGGCAGGAAGATCCCGCCGATCAAGAAGAAGCACCGGGTTTGGTTCACCGCGCTCTTCGCCGCGCTCCACGGCCCGCCTTATGCGGCGAAGCTTTACCTGCTGGCGCTGACCGACGTGCCATTCCGGGTGTACCTGTGGGCGGGAGCGCCGGTTTACATCCTCTTCTGTTTCGTGACGGTGGGTGCGGGGAGCGCGGTGACAACCTTCAACCCGACCTGGATCTATATCCTCACGGCCACCATGGCCGCATTGCTCCTCGCGGGCTATCTGCTCCGGAAGCGTTTCGGATCGGCGATGGATAGCGACGAAGCGTGAGAAAGGTTGAAACCGTTCCTCCGGGAGCGGCGGAACAGGAGTGCGAGCGGCCCCGATCCCGCGTGGAAATCAGCGGGACCTTAACGCCCGCTTAATCGCCGGTGGTCCAAGATGGCATCACCGGAGAACCCCGCGTCGCCATGCCCGCCCCTTTCGTAAAATCCCCCGTGGAGAAATCGCGTTGCGGGTGTCTTGTGCAGCCCGCCATTCACCCCCTCCAGGTCATGCGAAAACCCCTGCTCCTTGCCTTGGCCGCGCTGTCGCTTGCGGCCGCGAACGCCCGCGCCGCCGACGCCTATGTCGAGGGCGAGGTGCTGGTCACTTTCAAAGCCGGCGTCGGCCAGGCGCGGGCAACGGCAACCCTCAAAGGTCGCTCGCTGGGAATGACCCAGCGCTTCGACCGCCTGTCGCAGCGGGGGCAACGGATTTCCGCCATGGTGCGCGAGAAGAAGCGCAGCACGGCGCAATTGATCGAGGAACTGAAAGCGGATCCCGCGGTGGAATCCGTGGAGCCGAACTACCTTCGTTACGTTTCCGCAGTAAACGCCGGCGATCCGGAGTTCGCGAAGTTGTGGGGACTTCAGAATACCGGCCAGACGGTGAACTCGACCGTCGGGACCAGCGGTGCAGATACGGAATTCGTCCAGGCGTGGGCGATGGCACGCCCCTCCACGACGGAGGTCGTGGTCGCCGTCATCGACACCGGCATGGATATCACCCATCCCGATCTGGCGGCCAACGTCTGGGCCAACCCGGGCGAGATCGCGGGCAACTCGGTGGATGACGACGGCAACGGCCGCGTGGACGATGTGCATGGATACGACTTCGCGTCCGGTACGGCGACGATGACGGACTCCGGCGAGCACGGCACCCACGTGGCCGGAACCATCGCCGCGACGGGCCTGAACGGCACCGGCATCATCGGCCTGCAGTACAAGGCGAAGGTGCTGCCTCTGAAGGTCTCGACGGATGGCGAGAGCCTTTCCACCTCCGCGGTGCTTTCCGCGATGGATTACGTGATCGGCCTGAAGGAGCGCGGCGTGAACGTGGTGGCGGTGAATGCCTCCTACGGCGGATCCTCTTCCTCCACCAGCGAACGCACGGCGATCGAGGCGTTGAGGGACGCGGGCATCGTCTTGTGTGCGGCAGCGGGAAACGAGGCGGCGAACAACGACACCACCGCGAGCTACCCGGCCAACTACACCACCTCGAACATCATCTCGGTGGCGGCAACCACCCAATCGAACCAGCTCGCCAGCTTCTCGAATTACGGCGCGGCCAGCGTCGATATCGGTGCGCCGGGTACTAACATCTACTCCGCGATGCCTGTGGCACTGGCCCCCGCGACGACGACCCTGAAGATCGGGACGACGACCTACGCCGCCGCCGCGATTGATTATGCGGGCAGTACTTCGAGTTCGGGGCTCGTGAAGCCGATCTACTCCTGCGGGATCGGGCAAGCGACCGATTTCCCCGCCGCCGTGGCGGGGAACATCGCCTTGATCCAACGCGGCACCCTCACCTTCGCAGAGAAGGTCACGAACGCGATGGCCGCCGGAGCCGTGGCCGCGGTGATCTACGACAATACCTCGGGGTCGATCACGACAAACCCGTGGACGCTCGGTGCCGCCGGCAGTTGGATTCCGGCACTCCGGATCTCGCAGGCGAACGGCCAGGCCATCGCCGCCTCCAGCCTGCCGGCGAGCGCGACGCTGACCGCATCGGTCAATACGGCGGCAGCTTACCAGTTCATGGACGGCACCTCGATGGCCACGCCGCACGTGGCAGGCGCGGTCGCCTTCGCGGCACTCAATTTCCCGAACGAGACAGCGGCTCAGAGGATCAACCGGATCCTGAACAACGTCACCACGGTCAGCGCGCTCTCCGGGAAGGTATCCCGGGGAGGAACCATGAACCTTCTCAAGATGACCGACACGGACTCCGACACGCTGCCCGACTGGTGGG
>CBFGPU010000568.1:0-2852 GCA_965650715.1 uncultured Haloferula sp.
CCATGGAGAACGACATCGATCGGGTGCTGGTGGACGAGCAGGTGATTCACAAGCGGCTCGATGTGATGGCGAAGGAGGTGCGCAAGGACTTCCCGGGCGAGGTCCTGGTGGTGGTGGTCTTGCTGAAGGGCGCGCTCGTCTTCGCCGCGGACCTTCTCCGCCGCGTCCCCCGCATGCTCGAAATCGAGTGCATCAATGTCGCCAGTTATCACGGCGGCACGGAGAGCAGCGGGATCGTGAATTTCCTCGACCACAAGTTGCCTGACGTCAAGGGCCGCAAGGTGCTCCTGCTCGATGACATCCTCGATACCGGCCGCACCCTGCGCGCCGTCGTGGACCGCCTCTATCAGGAAGGGGCCACCGAGGTGAAGACCGGGGTCCTGCTCGCAAAGGACAAGGAACGCGCCGCGGCCGTCGAAGCCGATTACGTCGGCTTCTTCATCGCCGACGAGTTCGTGGTCGGCTACGGCCTCGATTATCAGGGGCGGTACCGGAATCTCCCCTACGTCGGCGTCCTCAAGCAAGAGGCGCAGTGACGTGCCGCAACGGGAAGATATCCACGTCCACCTGCTCGACCCACAACGCCGACTCCGGCTCTCCCCTTGGTTCCGGCAGGCCGTCCCATTTCACCGGCAGCGTCGACCATTTGCCGCACTTCGCCGGAGCCCAGCGATACGGCTTATGGTGCACCTTCCCCTGATAGATCCTGCCGTTTCTCCCGCACGAGTACAGCAGGTATCGCTCTAACAGAAAAAACTCGAGCGATCCCGCCTCTGCCTCAAGCGCTTCTCCGGCAGGACCGTATTCATACCCCGCTTCCTCTTCCTCCCCGCGTCGCAGGCAACGATAGCGGGTGTCCGCCAAGTCGCCCCCGCAACGCATCCGGGCATGCTGGTAGGGCAGCAGGAAAAGCTTTCGCGCCAACTCTACCGCGACCGGTTGGTTGCAATCCAGCGACAGGAACCAGACGCCGGGTACACCGGTATCATCGTGGACGTAGGTCCGTACGTTCAACTCAAGGAACCATGACAGCCCCGGCACTGCCGGCAGCAGGGAAGGGCGCACCCGTTCCATCAGGAAAGGCACCACGCCGAGCCAAGCCTCGCCTTCGTGCAGATCCAGATGCAGCCCCTGCGGCAGCAAGGGCCTCAGTAGGTCCGGCTCCACCCGCCAATGGAGGAACAGCAAACGCGACCACCGCTGCTTCATCACCGGCCGTCCCGGCGGGCGCTCGCGGACGGCGAGGCGCTGCTCCAGGGAAGGCGGAGTCATGGCAGTTTCAGAGAGCCGCGATGATCTTGTTCATCCGCTGCCCGTATGCCACGTAGCTGTCGAAGCACTGCTGCCAATCAACCTGCGACTGGTCCTTCACGTGGAAGACGGTGGCGACGTGGGGTTCGATTGCCACCCAGCCGTCGTAGCCGCGCGACTTCGCATCGCCCAGGATCTCGGGAATCCTCGCATCGCCTTCACCCGGCATGGTATAGACCGGCTCCACCCCGTCCGTGGGAGGGCTGATGCAATCCTTGATATGGATGTGCACGACGTGGTCGCGGATCTTCGTCCAGAACTCCCAGGGATCTTGCCATGGATAGGGCTCGCCCTTCGAGCGGTCGCGCTGGAAGAGGGGATTACCCGTGTCGAAGACGAGCTTCAGGTCGGGAACCTCGTCCACCAGCCGCAAGGTGTGCTCCGCCGAGAACCCACCCCAGTTCATGCAGTTCTCATGCACGGCGGTCAGGCCCTCGTCGGCGAAGCGCTTCACGATCTCGCGCAAGCGGCGGAAGCGCTCCTGCTCCTGCTGGTCCTCGCCCCATGGCTCCTGCGCATAGGACATTACCCGGATCAGCTTCGTGCCGAGCCGCTTCATCCGGGGGATCGCTCGCCCGACCTCCGCGAGGGTGATCTCGAAATCACTGCTGATTTTCTTGCCCCAGTTCGCGATCAGCGAGCCGAACTCCGGCACGTGGATCCCTTCCGCATCGAGGCGGTCGGCCACTTCATCGAACTTCTCCTGCGGCAGTTCGTGAAGGTTCACGCCATCCACCATCCGTGACGAGATGGCGGACCAGCCCAGCGCCTTCGTGGCACGGATCTGGGTGTCGAGGTCGCGGCCCGCCTCGTCGGCGAATCCGGTGAGTTTCATCGCGGAAGACATGGGATATCAGGAGTGAAGCTCGATGCGCTTGCCGCCATTCTGGGCGCTCTCGTAGATCGCGCGAATCAATTCCACCGGCTTGCGGGCCTCCGTCGCGGATGTGGTCGGCTCGCGACCTTCCCGGATGGCGTCCACCACTTCCTCGAAGTTCCGCTGGTGCTGGTAGAAGTTGATCGCCTTGGGATCGTTGGCACCCAGACCCGCGCCTTGGCCCTTCATCAGGGTGGAGCGGATCTCCGCATCTTCCGGCTTCTCGTGCATGAAGTCCCAGAGTTCAAAAGCCTCATCCGCGAGGAATACGGAGCCTTCCGTCCCGCACAGTTGCACCCGAGCCGGGTGGCCGTCCTTCGACCAGGTGCAGGTGGAACCCTCGATCACCCCACGCGCGCCGTTTTCGAACTCGACAATCGCGACCGCGATGTCTTCCACCTCGATGTCCGTGTGGGCAAGGCAGGCGGTATTCGCCTGCACGGCTCTCACCGGTCCGGCGAGATAGATCAGCGCGTCGATGGTGTGGATCGATTGGTTCATCAAGGCACCTCCGCCATCGAGCGCCCAAGTGCCTCGCCATGCGGCCGAGTCGTAGTAGGCTTGGTCGCGGTACCACTTCACATAGCACGAAGCGGAGGTGAGCTTGCCGAAGCGGCCTTCGTCGGCCGCCTTCTTGAAGGCATCCATGCCGGGGTGAAAACGG
>CBFGPU010000569.1:0-2848 GCA_965650715.1 uncultured Haloferula sp.
GGGGATTGCCGAACGGAACACGACGCTGAACCTCGAGCAGGAGATGCTCATGAACATTCCGCTGGAAGGGATCGGCGACCCCGATCCGGAGGTCGAGCCGCTGGATCCCGATCCCTTGATCCGCCGGCTCGATCTTGCTCTGACCGGCGGGACTCTCGAGCCGGAGTCGTTCCAGGTCATCCGTGAGGCACTACTCCGCGTGGATAGCGGGTGGGAGTGGCCGGAAAACCGGTTGAAGCTCGCCATCTATCTCATCGTCTGCAGTCCGGAATTCGCCGTGCAACACTGAGCTTCTAACACCACGTTCCCATGCCGCTCTCCCGCCGCCGTTTCCTGGGCCAAGCCAGTTGTTCCGCGATCAGTGCGATTCCGGTGCTGAACACGTTGTTGAATCTCCGTCTCGCGAGTTCGATCGCGAATGCCGCGCCGCCGGCCCCGGGAGAGTACCGGGCACTGGTTTGCCTCTTCCTGAGCGGGGGGAACGACAGCTTCAACCTGCTCTCCCCCTACAGCGGGCCGTCATCGACCCACGCGAACTCGCGCACGGAGTATGAGAACAGCCGCGGCAATCTCGCGCTGCCACTGGCATCGGTTCACCAGATCAGCCCGCTGAACACGCCGGGACGGACCTTCGGGGTGCATCCTTCCATGCCGAATCTGGCGGCGCGCTTCGAGGCGGGCGATGCGGCGTTCGTGGCGAATGTCGGCACCTTGATCGAGCCGGTCTTCAACCGCACCGAGGTCGAGAACGCGTCGAAGAGCCTGCCGCTCGGGCTTTACTCGCATTCGGACCAGATCGAGCAGTGGCAGACCAGCGTGCCGCAGAGCCGCACGGGCATCGGATGGGGAGGACGGATGATGGACCTGATCAAGGACATCAACCCGTCGCAACTGGTCTCGATGAATATCTCGGTGGATGGCAGCAATGTCTTCCAGAGCGGAGTGACCGGTGCGGAATATGCGGTGAATCCGGGAAACTCGAACGAGCCGCTCGGTGGCGCGGAGGCGCTTGCGGGTTACATCGACGGCTACGACGAGGACAACGTGCTGGGGAATGCGGCGAGCACCGCGGTGGATGGCATGCTGGCGCGGCAGTACGGCCATCTCTTGCAGGAGACCTTCCAGCAGAAGCGCCGCGACGCGCAGGAGGCTTACGCGATCTATCACGCGGCGACCTCGCCGGACTTGCCTGGCGACGTGACTTTTCCGAACACGCCGCTGGGCCGTCAGTTCCGGCAGGTGGCGAAGGCCATCATGGGGCGCAACGGATTGGGCGCTCTACGGCAGACCTTCTTCGTCAACCGCGGCGGCTGGGACCACCATAGCGAGACCATCGCGCAGCAGCAGGTGATGCTGGCGGAGGTGGACGCGGCGCTGGAGGCCTTCTGGGCGCAGTTGGCGGCGCTGGGAATCGAGAACCAGGTGACGATCTTCACCGGCTCCGACTTCGGTCGCACGCTGACGAGCAATGCGCGCGGATCGGATCATGCCTGGGGCGGCAATCATTTCATCATGGGCGGCAGCGTCGATGGCCGGAAGATCTACGGCCAGTATCCGAGCCTCGCGCTCAATCCGGAGAGCGGGACGGAGCTGAATCCCTTGGATACGGGACGTGGGCGGATGATTCCGACCACGAGTTGCGACGAATATTTCGGCGAGCTGGCCTTGTGGCTCGGGGTGCCGCCGTCGAGCTTGCACCTGGTGCTGCCGAACGTGGGGAACTTCTTCTCGCCGGGCGCGACGGGGCCGCTCGGGTTTTTCGGGTGAGAGCTATTGCCCCGGGGGGGATTGGCCCCCGGCTTCGCGGGTTGGCTCCGCCACAGGTTCGACGCCCTTCAGCAGCCGGAACAACTCGCTATTCGTGGTGAGGACGACTGTGGTGTCCTTGGATAGCGCGTTCTGGTAGGTTTCGAGCGTCTTGACAAACTGATAGAAGTCCGCGGCGGAAGGGCTGGAGTTGTAGGCACTCGCGTAGATCCCGGTGGCTTCTGCGTCGGCCTTGCCCTTGATCTCTTGTTCCTTGCGGTAGGCCTCGGACTCGATGGATTGCAAGTCGCGTTCCTTGCGACCGAGGATCTTCGCCGCTTCACCGGCACCCTCCGAGCGGAAGCGGTCGGCGATTTGCTCGCGCTCGGACGCCATCCGCGTGTAGATCTTCTCGATCACGCCGCGCTTGTAGTTGATCCGCTTGAAGCGGATATCGACCAACTCGATCCCCCATGATTTCACCTTCGGCGCGGCGGCTTTCAGGATCTGCTGATCGAGGACGCTGCGACCGTCGCGGATAGGTGGCAAGACGCCGAGGTTCGCATCGGCGGCGGCGATCGCTTCATCGCGTACAGGCTTCCGGTCCTTGTTGCTGCGGATGACCTCGATCAGATCGTGCGAGGCGATCACGTTGCGCGTTTCGCTGCCGATGATGTCGTCGAGGCGGGACTGGGCGCTGCGCTCATCCCTGAGCTTTTCGAAATAGACCTTGGGATCCGAGATGCGCCAGCGCGCGAAGTTGTCCACGCTGATGTAGAGCTTGTCGCGTGTCGGCATTTCGGTCGCCGGTCCGTCCCATTCCAGGATCCGCTTCTCGATCCGATTGACGTGCTGGATGAAGGGCTTCTTGAAATGAAGGCCGGCTTCGTTCTTCTGCGGATCGGTGTTGATCGGGTTGCCCACCGGCTTGCCGAACTCCGTGACGAAAACCTGTTCCCTCTCATCCACGGTATAGACGCTGGCGGAGACCAGCATCAGTACGAGAAGGAACACCGCGATGCCGGCGACAAGGGAGAAGGGTTTCATGGCAGGATCAGCGTTTGGGAGTGGCCGGCGCCGTGCCGATCCCCTGGTTGAGGTT
>CBFGPU010000570.1:0-2839 GCA_965650715.1 uncultured Haloferula sp.
CTGGGTATCGGCGACACCCGTGCGATGCGGCGGTGGATCGACCACTGCGCGCAGCACGGGATCGGCTTTCTCCAGTTGCTGCCCCTGAATGAGACGGGTGGTGATGACAGCCCCTACAACGCCATTTCCTCGGTCGCGCTGGAGCCCCTCTACCTGAGTTTCGAACCGAGGGACATTCCCGGCCTGGAGCCGGCGGATCTTGAAGAGGCGCGGACAAGTCTGGGTGACGCGCTCACCGCCCGCAGGGTGGACTACGCCTCTGTTCGGAAGGCGAAACGAAGCCTGCTTGAAAAGGCTTGGTCGCGCTTCCATGCGGGGAGGGGGGATGTCGCTTTCTACCGCTTCCGTCGCGAGGAGTCGGCGTGGCTTGGGAACTACTGCATCTATCGTTGGTTGATGGATCGTTCCGGCGGGTCGGAGGCTTGGGACTGGTGGCCGGAGGACCGCAAGACGGTGGCGGGAGCACTGGCGTACTTGGAGAGAGAGCGGAAGAAAGACGCCGCTGTGGTGGATGAACGCCTGGAGTTCTACGCTTGGGTGCAATGGCTCTGCTTCCGGCAGTGGCGGGCGGTGCGCCAGCACGCGGACGACAAGGGCGTGAAGCTGATGGGGGATATCCCCATCGGGGTGAGCCGCTATTCGGCCGATGTTTTCTTCAACCGGGAAGACTTCGATCTCGAGAACTGCGGCGGCGCTCCGCCCGAACTCATCTTCAAGCACGATCCCTTCATCCAGAAATGGGGGCAGAACTGGGGAATCCCGCTTTATCGCTGGGAGCGCATGCAAGCCGCGGGCTTCCCGTGGTGGCGGCAGCGGATCTCGAAGCTTACGGACATTTTCCACATCTTCCGCATCGATCACGTCCTCGGTTTCTACCGCATCTACTCGTTTCCCTGGCAGCCGCAGCGGAACAACGAATTCCTCCCGCTCACCGCGAAGGAGGCCGCGAAGCTCACCGGCGGACCTCTGCCCGGGTGGGCTCCCCGGCCTGACGACACGCCGGCGAACAAGGCCGCGAACCTTGCGGATGGCGATATCCGCCTGCGCATGGCGGTGGAAGCGGCGCACGGTGCGGCCGTCGTGGGTGAGGACCTCGGCAGCGTGCCGGATTACGTGCGTCCCCATCTGGCCTCGCTCGACGTGGCGGGCTTCCGCATCCCGCATTGGGATTCGGATGAGAAGGGTCACGTGATCCCTCCGGAGGAACTGCCCGAATGCTCCTTCGCCACCTACTCGACGCACGATCACGATTCGATCCCCGCCCTGTGGCCGAACTTCCACCGTATCATCGCCGATCCGGACGCCGATCCCGACGAGCAGGAGCAGTCCGCGGAGTATCTCCGGCTGATGGCGGAATTCGCCGGGGTGAAGGAGACTCTTCCTTACGGTCCGGAGCTCAAGGCCGCGTTGTTCACCGCCCTCCTCGTTTCGCGTTCGCGCTACGCGGCCTTCATGATCACCGACCTGTGTGATCTCACGGACCGGATCAATTCGCCCGGCACCGTGGGGCCGCACAATTGGAGCTTCAGGCTGCCGCCGGAACAGGAAGCGAGGGCCCTTGCCGAACTGAAGAAGCTTCGCCCGATCCTTGAGGTCACCGGCAGGCTTTCAGCGTCGTGAAGCGAGTGCGGCATCGATCCGCGACTCTTCCAGTTGGTCCGGCGCGAGCCACCCGGGCAGCTTCGGATGCCAGAAGGGCTCGTAGATGCAGACATTGCGGCCGATGACTCCGCCGAGGTAGCTGAAGGTGCTCTTTGCGAGAAAGAGCACGTCGCTGCGCACGAAGTGGTGGAAGGTCTCGAAGACGTCGTCATTGAGATGAAGATCCGCCCCGAGATCCGCGAAGGCCTGAAAGTCGGAGGGCTCGCCTTCGGAGAAGAGGCGGATCTTCGAGCGCTCCTTGCCGGTCACCTTCAGGACTTTCTCCAAGCGTGCCAGCACGACTTCATCCCCCGTGTAGCGCTCGGAGAAGCGTCCGCTCGAGCCCACATCGCCCCGGCGCAGATGGATGGCGATCTGCACGCGTCCGTCGTCGTAACCCGCAAGATCAGGCTTCAGGGACAGGGCGTATTTTCCGCCCAACTCGGGTGCGATCGCAGCCCAGGCCTCCGGATGGTGATCGGTGACCTTGTGGCAGTGTGCGACCACGTGCAGCCGGCGGGAGCGGGGCCGGAAACGGTGGGGCTTCGGCACCTGCCGCTCGGGATAGGGGACATCGGCGGCGGAAACCTCCCCCGCGCCCAGATTGAAGACCTGCTCCCAGGCCCGCGCCCAGTCGCCCTGAGCCATCCCCGCCGGAGCATGGGCCACATCGCTCAGGGGCGTGTGGGCGTAAGTCATTCCCCTCAGCCGGGCCAGGATCATCGTGGAGATCCGGGCGGAAATCTGCGCCCCGCCGCCGTCGTCGCGGTCGCGGCAGGTGATGAAGCTGTCCTTCGGGCGCAGGAAGGGGAAAGGCACGGCGCAGCATGGACCGGGACCTGCCACCGCGGGCAAGCCCCGAGCGGTGGAAAATGCGCTTGGTCCCCGGGGTATCCGCGCCTAGCCTGCCCCTGCCCATGGCTTCCTGGTTCAAGCAGCTCAAAGAGAAACGGAAATACAGCAAGTGGATCGAGGACGGACGCCCCGACCCGCCGCCACCGCTTGCCAAACGCGAAATGCTGCTGGACTACAAGAAACGGCACAATCTCCAGATCCTCGTGGAGACCGGCACCTTCAAGGGCGACACGGTCGAGGCGATGCGGAGCGAGTTCCGAAAGGTTTATTCGATCGAGCTTTCGGAGATGTTTTATACCGAGGCGAAGAAGCGCTTCTCGGAGGCCGACGTGCGCCTGGCCAT
>CBFGPU010000571.1:0-2838 GCA_965650715.1 uncultured Haloferula sp.
TCGGGGATCTCGGGCTCCGGCTTCTTGGCAGTGTGGATCACGAGCGGGTCGTGCTCGATCAGCGGCCACTCGACCGACTTCTTCGTGCCGTAAACTTCGAAGGACTCGCGGTACTGGCGGGCGACATCGAAGAGCGAGCGGACGACCTGCGCGGAGAGGTCGCTGTCCTTCATCTTGATGTGGCACGTTTCGATCGCGAAGGGCGACCCGTAGCAGGAGTGCATTTCTTCCGCGATCGTGCCGGAGCCGAAGCAGGAAACATACTCGGCTTGGTTGCCCATGAGGCCGAGAATGGGGCCCACGCAGTGGGTCGCGTAATACATCGGCGGCAGGCCGGGCCAGTAGCCGGGCCAGCCTTCCATGTCCTGCTGGTGCGTCGCGCGCAGGAACTGGACCTTCCCGAGCTCGCCCTTCTCGTAGAGCTCCTTCATGAAGAGGAACTCGCGGGCATAGACCACGGTCTCCATCATCATGTACTTCAGGCCGGTTTCCTTGCAGAGGTCGATGATCTGCTTGCACTCGTCGAGGCTGGTCGCCATCGGGACGGTGCAGGCGACGTGCTTGCCCGCCTTGAGCGCCTTGATCGACTGTTGGCCGTGGTCGGGGATCGGGGAGTTGATGTGCACCGCGTGCACCTCCGGGTCGGCGAGGAGGTCGTCGTAGGAGGTGTAGCGCTTGGCGATCCCGAACTTGTCGCCCACTTCGTCCAGCTTCGACTGGGTCCGCTGGCAGATGGCATACATGTTCACGCCCTTCAGGCGCTGGTAGATCGGGATGAACTCGGCTCCGAAGCCGAGCCCGACGATGGCAATGTTGATGTCGCTCATGGATTTGAGAAGGGAGACCGGAGGGGAGAAAACCAGAGATTAGACGGAGGCGGCAAGGGCGGAAGCCTTCGCCGAGCCCCGCGGCTGGTCGAAAAGGTCGCGGAGGAAGGCGAGGCCGCGCGCGGCGAATTCGTCCTGCGTGGCGGTGAAGCGCTTCCAGATGCACACGGCACCGGCGAGGTCCCGGTTATCGGGGGTGAAGGATTCGATGACGACGGCACCCTTGTAGCCGATGTCCTCGAGCGCCTCGCGGAAGTCCTGCCACGGGGTCAGCCCCGTGCCGGTGACACCGCGGTGATTCTCGCTGACCTGGACGTGGATGAGATCGTCACCGGCATGGCGGATCGCCGCACCGATGTCCGCTTCCTCGATGGTCATGTGGAAGGTGTCGATCATCGCCTTGGCGGCGGGGTGATCAATGGCGCGGACGAGGCGGATCGTATCGGCGGTGGTGTTGACCAGATCGCTCTCGAAGCGGTTGATGGCCTCGATGGCGAGCTTCAGGCCGCGGTTGCCGGCCTCGGTGGCCACGGTGTGGAGTTCGACGGCGGCGAGATCCCACTCGCGCTGGCGTTCCTCGGGCGGGAGCTGGCGGGCTTTTCCTACCTGGGCGTACATCGGGCCGGCGATGAAGGGCACGCCGAGCGCCTCCGCCAGATCCATGAGGCGCGACAGGTAGGCGCGGGTATTGGCCCGCACGCCGGCATCCGGGTTCGTCAGGTCGCGCCCGGGGCCGAAAGCTCCGCAGAGATAGGGGGTCAGCCCGGTTTCCTCGAGGATCGGGCGGATCTTTTGAGGATCGACGAGATCCGGATCCTCGATCGGCAATTCGACGGCGTCGAAGCCGAGACGGGCGATGCCCCGCAGCAAATCGCCTTGCTCCGAAGTGAAGGGGGAAGTCCACAGCCAGGTGCTGGCTCCAAAAGTGACGCTCATGGTTTCGACCCACCCTAATGAACCGCCGAGCGGAGGCTATGACGAAATTGGTTCACCCGTGTATGATTCCGCTCAAAGTGTGACATCGGCCCGATCACCAGACACGCCGGGAATCCCGGATTCGCGAGGATACGGGCCTGCGATATCCTACAGATACCGGTAGAATTGGGGCCGGGAATCCGGGATTCCAAAAGTTCCGGGACGGCTTTTGAATCCCCGCGTGATTTGGAAATTGCCGTCCCGGGAGATCGCCTTCCCCCGCCGCCCGCTGGTGATGGGGATTGTGAACGTGAACGATGACTCCTTTTCCTGCGATGGCACCTTGGAACTCGGTGGCGCGCTCGCCCAAGCGCGGCATCAGGCGGAGGAAGGGGCGGATGTGATCGATGTCGGCGCGGAGAGCGCGCGGACGAACCGCCCCGCCGTGAGCCTCGCGGAGGAGATCCGGCGCTTCCTGGGCTTCCTGGAGCGGTGGCCGGAGGTGATCGCCGGAGCAGCCCCGAAGGACGGGATCCAGCTCTGGCCGCCCGTCCTCTCCGCGAACACGTGGCGGCCGGAGGTGGTGGAAGCGGTATTGCCCTTCGGGGTGGAGCTCTTGAACGACATGGGCGGGCTGCCCGACGACCGGAATGCCCGCCTCTGCGCGGCAAGCGGGGCCTCGCTCCTCATCATGCACTCCGTGGGCGAGCCGAAAGTGCCCCATTTCCACCAGAAGTGGACGGACGTGATGGCGGAGATGGATGCATTCTTCGCGGAGAAGATCGCCATGGCGCTGGATGCGGGGATGCCGGAGGAAGCCCTGATCCTCGATCCGGGCATCGATTTCGCGAAACAGTGCGAGGACAACCTGCGGGTCTTCCGCGATCTCGGAAGACTCGGCCGGTTCCAGCGACCGGTGATGGTGCCCGTCAGCCGGAAAACGGTAATCGGCGAGGTGCTCGGCCTGCCCGATCCCCGTGATCGCGATGCCGGAACGGCGGCCTGCATCGCCGCCTCGATCCGTCGCGGCGCGGCCATGGTCCGAGTGCACGACGTCCGCGCGGCGTGGCAGACGGTACGGACTCTGGCCGCAATC
>CBFGPU010000572.1:0-2838 GCA_965650715.1 uncultured Haloferula sp.
ACCGGCTGGCCGCCCGACTCGATGATCGTGGTGAAGGACGACCGCGCGTGGAAGCCGATCATCGGCGGCCTGCTCCTCTGCTGGTTCTTCCCGAATACCCAGCAGTTCATGAAGCGCTACCTGCCCGCGCTCGGCCTGCGCGAGTTCCCGGAACTCAAGCCCGGCCCGCACCGCTGGTGGCACTGGCGGCCCACCATCCCTTGGGCGATCTTCACCCTCGCGATCCTCTACGGCGTGGGCCGCGAATTCGACAAGGTGAGCGAGTTCATCTATTTCCAGTTCTAGTTCTAACAGCGGCCGATGCTTTTCAACAGCTACACCTTCCTGGTGCTCTTCCTGCCGCTGACGCTGATCGTCTTCCAGATCCTGCGCCGCAGCAGCCAGCGGATCGCCATGGGCTGGCTGGTGCTGATGAGCCTCGTTTACTACGGTTGGTGGAATCCGGACCCCAGCGAGCCCTGGACGCCCTTCTTCCTGATCCTGATCTGCACCTCTTGCCTGATCAATTTCGTGATCGGGAGGTACTTGGCCGCCCACACCTTCACCGCCAAGGGCCGCGGCATCCTCGCGCTCGGCCTCACCGCGAATCTCTCGGTTCTATTCTACTACAAGTATATCGGCCTCTTCGAGCGCACGATGGAAGCCATCACCGGCGGACGCTTCGATATCCCCGCCGTGGTCCTGCCGCTCGGCCTGTCCTTCTTCACCTTCCAGAAGATCGCCTTCCTCGTCGATGCCTACCGCGGCAAGACCAGCAAATACAACTTCCTCGACTTCCTCCTCTTCGTCACCTTCTTCCCCCAGCTCATCGCGGGGCCGATCGTCCACCACAACGAGATCATGCCGCAGATCCAGCGGACGGTCTCGCCCTCCCGCCGCTCGGTGGACCTCTCCGCGGGCATCTCGCTCTTCGCGATGGGCCTCTTCAAGAAGGTCGTCATCGCCGACAACCTCGCGCCCATCGCCAATACCTTCTTTCTCCTCGCCTCGCGCGATGACCGCGATCTCACGATGGCCGAGGCATGGACCGCGGCCATCTCCTACAGCCTCCAGCTCTACTTCGACTTCTCCGGCTACTCGGACATGGCTATCGGCGCGGCCCGCATGTTCGGCATCAAGCTGCCGGTGAACTTCCACTCGCCCTACAAGGCGACCTCCATCGTGGACTTCTGGCGGCGCTGGCACATCACCCTCTCCCGCTTCCTCCGCGACTACGTTTACTTCTCGCTCGGCGGCAACCGCAAGGGACCCTTCCTGCGCTACGCGAACCTCCTCATCACCATGCTGCTCGGCGGCCTCTGGCACGGCGCGGGGTGGACCTACATCCTCTGGGGCGGCATGCACGGCCTCTTCCTCTGCGTGAACCACGCGTGGTTCAATGTGCGGAAGAAGTTCTCGATCCCCGCGATTCCGAAGCCCGTGGCGATCGTCCTCACCTTCATCGTCGTCGTCGCGGCATGGGTGCCTTTCCGCGCCGGAGCCCTCGAACTCACCACCGGCGGCTCCGCAAAGGCCGCGCTCGAAGCCACCCGCTCGATCCTCGCCTCGATGTTCGGCTTCCACGGCTGGCAGGAATGGCCGAATGCCGCCGCCATGGAAATCAAGGCAAGCCACGCCGCCCGCGCCGTCGCCTGCGTGCTGCTGGTCTGGCTGCTGCCGAATTCCCAGGAAATCATGCGCCGCTACCAGCCCGCGCTCGGCCTGAAGGGCCTCACCGGCAAGACGAATGCCCCCGGCCCGCGCCGCTTCTGGCAGTGGCGACCCACCCCGTTGTGGACCACCTTCATCGTGATCCTCGTGATCGGCTCCATCTACGAATTCGACAAGGTCAGCGAGTTCATCTACTTCCAATTCTGAGCGAATGCCCGGTCTTCGTCCCAAGCCCTACCGCATTTTCAACCGCGTGATCCTCGGGATCGCGGCCGGGCTGCTGCTGACGTTCACCGCCTTCAATACCTGGATCAATCCGCTCTGGGTCACCCCCACCGCGTGGACCGACGAGAAGTTCGCCGAGTACCGCCCCATCTATCGCCAGCAGCGCACCGGCAAGGCGGGCATCGCACGTTTCCATCCGTGGAAGGTCGCCTTCTTCGGCTCCTCCCGTGCGGACATCGCCTTCGATCCCATGCTCCCGGGCTGGGAGGGCAAACCTGCCGTGAACCTCGCGGTCAGCGCGGGCACCCTTCCCGAAACCGCCGGCATCCTCCGCTACACCGTCGAGCACTGCCCGCTCGAAACCGCCATCGTCGCCATCGATCTCGGCGATATCAGCGGCTCCGGCAGCGGCATCCGCACCACCGGCTACATGGAGTCCCCCTTCAACCCGAAGGGCGATGCGGTGGAGCGCGAGCTTCGCTATGTCGCGGGAGTCTCCACCTTCGAGATGTCGATGAAGACCCTCGGCTACTGGAACGATCGCGGTAAGCCGGACTTCACTCTTCCCGAATACACCCCGCAGGGCCACCGCCTGCGCCACCAGGACAAGGACAAGGTCGCCGCCGGCATGCGTCGCGACGCTATCCCTCACGCGATGAAGGGCTCGCGCCGCCGCCTGAAGCTCGCCCAGAGTGCCGGTGGCACGATCCCCGCCGACCCCCACAAGGTCGAACTCGTGAAGCAGATCCTCGAGGACTGCAAGACCCGCAAGGTCGCCCTCAAGATCGCCATCCCGCCGAACCACGCGACCTACATCAGCGTCTATCACTACTCCGGCGATCCCGATCCCGTCTTCGCCACCGACCGCGGCACCCTCGTGAAGCTCGTCGCGGACTCGAATGACGCCCACCCCGACGCCCCGCCCGCCGAGGTCTGGGACTTCAACGACTACCACGAGCTCAA
>CBFGPU010000573.1:0-2836 GCA_965650715.1 uncultured Haloferula sp.
CTCGAACTCGTCCCCGTCTTTCGAAAGGGTGAGCTTGTCCACCCAACCCGACTGCCAGCGAACCGTGTACGAGTGATCCTCGCCCTTGCTCCAGGTGCCCTTGTCATCACCCTTCAAGACCGAATTGTCAGGCCGGAAGACACACATCGCCGGACCCCACTTCCACGGGCCGACCAGCGGATCATCCCCCTGGAGAATCCTCCAGCCGGTGATCCGGTCGCCATTCTGGTTCGAACCGGCCAATTCGTTCCCGGTGTAGGACAGGGCCACCTTGTCGATCCACTCGCCCCGGTTCCAATTCACCTCGTAGCGACCGGCGTCCAGAAGCTTCCAAGTCCCCTTTTGCTTCTTGGTTTCGTTGTAGAGAGAGCCGTCCGTGCGGATGAGGACCACTTCCCTCGACATCCACACCCAGCGTCCCGCGAGATCACCGCTGACCGTGGCCTCGGAGGACGCAACTCGGATCATTTCCTCTTCCGCCCCTTCCTCCGCGCCGGTGATGAACGTCGTCCACGTCTTCAAATCCCCGGCCTTCTTGACCCGCGCTTCCGCCAGCTTCGATCCCTTCGCATCGCCCGCCGCGGCCAAGCTCTTCGCCTGCTCCGCCACCCGCGTGGCATAGGAAGCCCGCGCCTTGTCGGCCTTCGAATCGTGGGCGGCATCGATCGCCTTCTGCTTCTCCGCGGAGTGATCGCAGATCTTCGCCATCTTGTCGGAGAGGCGCACCCCGCTATCGGCCGCCACCTTCTCCGGTACCCGCACTCCTCGGAGCAGGGCCTTGAGCAGGGTCACGTCGCGATTCCACTTCGCCTGGTCGTTTTTGCTCAGATCCTTGTGCCAGGCCTCGATGCCCCAAGTGAAAGCCTTCGCGTTCTCGGCGAGTTCCTTGTCGCGATCCTTGCCGATCTTCTCCAGGTAGGCCTTCGCCGTGGCGTCCAGCTTGGCGACTTCCGCCGGGACATCCGCCCCGTTGAGGTCCTCGGGCTCCGCCTCCCCGGCGGAGGCCATGGCCAGGCCCTCGCCGGCACGCACCAGCGCATCCGGCAATTCGCCGGGGATGCTGCCGTCCTTCCGCCATTGGATGACGAAGGGATAACGGTCCGCTCGCTCCCGCATCTGCAGGTTCCCGCCCGCATCCACAATCACGAAAACCCCTTTCCCCCGCGGCTTGTCACCGAGCTCCCATGCCGAGCCGTCCACCCAGGTCCACTCGTCCTTGCCGGTGATCCCGGCACCGATCCACAGGCCCGCCTCGGCACCCGCCTCCGCCGCGGGCATCAGGACCGAAAGCTTCCGGATATCTTCGGAAGTTTTCGCGATGAAGAGATGCGCACCGTGCATCGCCGCGAACGAGGACGCCGCCGTCCAGCTCAAGGAGCGCGGCACCACCATGAAATGCGTGTCGCCCAGCTCGATGCTGCCCGCGGGCATCTCGTCCCGCTTGCCGGACGCCAGACTCTCCCGAAGCCGCCCGAGCGCCTCGATCGGGGACTCCACCGCGACGTCGTCCTTTTTGACGGTGGCAGCAGCCCGCTTCTCCTTCTTGTCGTCCGGCTTCGGCTTCACCGGGCCGGTCCTCTCGCCGCCCGCCGGCTTGGTTTCCGCCGCCGCCGCCTGGAACGCCGCCACCTTCGCCTTCTGCCCCTTGTTGTACTGCGACCAGCCGATCGCCGCGATCGCCACCGCCGCCGCGAGCATCAGCAAGCCCTTCACCCCGCCGGACGAGCTTTCCACCTTCGCAGGACGATATCCGCCGGCCGCCGCGCCCACCCGCCGGACCCCGCCGGGGCGCTTCACCGGACCCGCCACGGCATGCGCCGCTGCCGGAGCCGTGGCCCGGCGCAACCAGGCATCCAGATCCGCGGACATCTCCTCCGCGCTCTGGTAACGCAGTTCCGCCACCCGGTGCATCGCCTTGTCGCAGATGCGGTCGAGCGTGACATCGCAGCCGCAAACCATCGAGGCCGGCGGCTGGTAATCATACGGCGGACACCGCCCGATCAGCAGCTCATAAAGCACCACCCCGAGCGCGAACAAATCCGAACGCCGGTCGGCATGATCCGGATGATGCAAGACCTCCGGCGCCACATACCCCGGCGTGCCCATCACCAAACCGGAACCGCCGCCCGCATCGACCGGCCGGGCCAGCCCGAAGTCACCGATCTTCGGCACCACCCGCTCGTTGAGAAGGATGTTCGCCGGTTTGATATCGCGGTGGATCACCCCGTTCTCGTGCGCGTGCGCGAGACCGTCGCAAATCCCCTTCACGATGGTCACCGCCTGCAAGGGCTCCACGGCCATCTGATAAGCGGAATGGAACAGCGACTTGCCGTTCACGAACTCCATCACGATGTACAGCATCCCATCGACATCGCCATAATCGTACACCCCGATCAGGTTCGGATGGTTCAGCCGCGCCATCGCCTTCGCCTCGGTCTCGAAGGATTGGCGGAATTCCGGGTCCGCCCCCAGTTCGGGCGGCAGGATCTTGATCGCCACGTCGCGGTCCAGGCTGCGCTGCCGCGCCTTGTACACGGCTCCCATCCCGCCTTGCGCGATGAACGCTTCGAAATCATAGGCCGGAAGCAAGGCCGCAAGCACGTCAAGGGAAGGAGCTTCAAAGGAGTCCGTACTCATAGGAGGAATGGTGAGTTTGACTTAGCAGAAAACTTGGGAGCAGCGCGATTGCACAAGCACCGACATTTCATAACGCCGATACCCGCAAGAGTTGCGCCTTGTTTACGCGGAATTGACCGAGTTGACACATTCCCTGACCGCATCTTGGAGGGAATATTCAATTTTCACGCAATCTTCATCGAGTTCCCCGATTAGGGTA
>CBFGPU010000574.1:0-2827 GCA_965650715.1 uncultured Haloferula sp.
GCATCAGCGCCTTCACCACGAGCGCGACCCCGGTGATGGCGGATGCGCCGGTGCTGGTGCTCAAGTTCAAGGAGCCGGGTGGGAACTTCCGATACTCGGTGATGTCCTTTGAAGATCCGGGCTCGGGACTGGGCAAGGGCCTTTACTTCCGCCACATCACGGCGGCCGGAGTGCTGGGCACGCCGGAGTGGGCGCTGACGAAGCAGGCCGCGGACGTGAAGTTCTCCATTACGGAAGGCATCCTGCGGGCGAAGATCACCGGGCCCAACGCCGAGGAAATCACCTATTCCGGAACGCAGCAGTTATGAAAACGGCACGGCCTCCCAGGAATCTGCGCCGCGGATTCATTTCCTATGTCCTCGTGCTGGCGGGAGGACTCACGCTCACCCTTCTCACGTTGAGCGCCTACCAACGCGCGGTGATGGCGCAAAAGGTGCAGGGCGAGAACCAGATCCGCGTGGACTATGCGGACAAGGAGGACGAGATCCTGCGGGCCATCGTGAACATCACGCCGAACCGTGCGATCCGTGCGATGCAGTCCGGATCGAACGCCTCGGCAAGCGTGAGCAATCCGCTGCGCTGGCAGAACATCTTCACCGACGCCGTGGACCAGGCGAACGCCCGGAACTCGGTGTCCACGGGGTTGAAGACGACCATGGGAGCGAGCAGCTCGATCGGGGGCAACGTGGGCGACTCGACCCTCACCAACCTCGGCAGCATTTTCGACGCGATCGAGCCGGAGCCGGGCATCGTGTCCACCGGCATGAACCGCTCGCTGGGCGGCGGATTTCCGGTGCCCCTGGAAGGGCCCTCCGCGTATGCCGATATGGACAAGATCTTCCCGATCATCTCGTCCGTGAAGTATTACGGGGACCTCGCGAGCAGCGGCGTCGCGCTGCCGGTGGCGACCTATCCGCAGTGGAACGTGGTTCCCTATCCCGAAATCCGCTTCGGCTATTCCACTCCAGGACAGCCTTTCGTGGCGAAGCGGAACTGGTGGGCCTTCAGCTTGCAGATCGGGGAAAACGACCAGTTGTTGAAGAGCTTCTCGCGCGGGGATGGCAGCGTGGGCGAGCGCGACTTCATCATTTCGATCTACGAGATTCCCTCGCAGCTCGCGATTTCCGCCGAGACCTTCGCGAATCTCGGAACGCACGCCGATGGCACGCCGTGGCAGAACACGAACATCGAGGGCGGGATCTATACGACCCGGGCGGAGGTCGATTCCGGCCTCCACATCGACCGGATCTCCGCCCGCCGGAATCTCACCCTGGGCAGCGACGTGACGGTGGGAGACAATGCCTTGGGCGGAAATCCCTTTACTCCCGGCGTGCGGGAGCAATTCGAGATCGACAACGGTACCTTCATGCCGGTCACGCTGTCTTCGGAGTCGGGCCGCGCGGCTTTCGTGCCGATCAACCGCGGCGCGGACTTCTTCGACCGCTTCGCGCACGCGACCTCCGAGACTCTCACGATCTCGCCGACGACCTGGAACAATTATTCGGTCGGAGCACTGCAGTGTGCGATGCGGTTGGACGTCACCGCGGTCGCGAGTCCGACCAACCCGACGCCGACGATGTTCCGGTTTTCGTATCTCCAGGGAAGCACGCGGGTGAATCTGAACGTGCCGATGAGCTATTCGGCGCCCGTCCCCTTGGAATCCGGCTACTCCTTCGTGGCAAACGAGGATGCGAGTTACGACTTCGGCACGCAATTGGTGGACGTGGCCTACGGGGAGGGCGGGAAATTCGTCTATCGTCGGGGTGTGACCGGCACCATCACATTCGATAACGCGACCTTCGGCGATCCCAACGTCGGCACGGTGAAGAAGGGCTACTACCGGCCCGCGCTACCCTTCGACAACAAGCTGCTGCACGGCACCAAGAACTCCATCTGCGTGTATCCCGAGCGCCTGCCCGCCTTCGTGACCGCTTTGGGCGGCTCGGATGCGTCGATCAACAACTCGATCGTCGTGAACGTGGATTACAGTAGCACCGGCTTGAACAACGTGAACTACAAGCCGCAGATCCCGTGTACCGACAGCGACTACGGCGTGCTGATGACCGAGTGCGACGATCTCAGAACCTTCACGAAGGGCTTCTCGCTCGTCACGAACCTGCGGCTCTACATCGGGGATGATTTCAATATCATGGCCGCCACCACCGTGCCGGCAGGGCTGACCGCACCTTTCTATCCGCCGGCTTCGCTCTTCGCTCCGGAGAAGCGCTACGGGACGGATCAGGATCCTTTCCGGGTGGAACTCTCCGGGCAGGTGGGGCACCTCGGAGGCGATACCGGCGCGACCGGCCAGCCGGTGCACTTGCTCGACCTGAAAATGGGCAGCGAGACGAGTGCCGCCGCGGGCAACATCGACGTGAACCTGAAGCCGATCACGCATCCCGCCGAACTGCCGCCGATCACCATGATGAACTGGCTGGTGATGATCGAGGAGCGGCGCAAGGCCTTCTACAATTCGGACGGCTCGGCGAAGTAGGAAAGCCGTGTCCCTCGCGCAGGGTCTCGCCTCAGCACGAGCGGCGGATTGAGCCCTCGTGGACTCAATGTGCACCGGTGATGGCGGGAGGGTCGTGAGGCCCGAGGCTTCTTCTTCCGAAAGAAGGGATCTGGTTTCCGAGATGTGGGATTTTACTCAAAATCGGCCATCATGAAATTCCTGTTAAGATGATGAGATGTTGTTGACGTGTTAGGGTGAACCTGAGAGCACCGCCATGCTCCTCAACTTAAAAACTCAAAAGACATGCACAAGTCGTTCTTTGTCGGTCCTCCCTCGACTCCTGCCGCAGCCGCCGGACCCGAGGAGGGAAAT
>CBFGPU010000575.1:0-2826 GCA_965650715.1 uncultured Haloferula sp.
GAATCCGAAACTCATCGTGTGCGACGAGCCCGTCTCCGCGCTCGATGTCTCCGTCCAGTCCCAGGTCTTGAACCTGCTGTTGGAACTCCAAAAGGACCTCGGCCTCTCCTATCTCTTCATCGCCCACAATCTCGCCGTGGTGAAGCACATCTCCGACCGCGTCGCCGTGATGTACCTTGGCAAGATCGTCGAGCTGGCCGCCGCCGACGCGATCTACCATCGGCCCAAGCACGCCTACACCAAGGCGCTGCTCTCCGCCATTCCAGAGCCCGATCCCACGCTGGAGAAGAAGCGCATCCTCCTGGAGGGTGACGTCCCGTCGCCCATCGACCCGCCGAAGGGCAGCGCCTTCGGCCACCGGATCAAGCATCCCCGTTACGAGGAAACCGTCGGTGCCGATCTCTCGCTCCGTGAGATCGAGCCCGGTCACTGGGCCGCCGCCGACCCCTGCTGCCTGGAGCCGGCGGATTGGGCCAAGGTCACGGCTGCCAGGTAGCCGTCGGTTCCCCGCTTCGTCATTCCGCCCTCACCCGGATGAAGTCCTTGGCACCGCTTGTCGGGATCCGGCAGCGTCTCGCCTCCGAACCTTCCATCACCGGTGCGCTGGCATCCACCTCGTCCACCAAGCCCGAGGTATTCCATCCGCCGAGGTTCTCCGACCGCTCCGCGTGATATCCCAGCCCTGCATCGATGCGATCCTGCCAGACCCGGTAGCGCAGCGTGACCCAGAGTTGGCCCTCGATCGTTTCGACCGAAGAAGCGACCGGATTCGCGGATCTCACGTTCGGATCGGTATTGAAGGCGTACTCCAGGAAGTTCCCGATCCCGTCAAGGTCCGGATCTGCATCCGTGAAGGCATCCGCGCCGGCGAGCCCGTGGTCTTCCGCCCAATCCTCGAAGCCGAGCCCCGAGTTGCCGGCGCGCAACAGTACCGAGCCCGGGGAATACTCCACGGCGAATCCAGGTGCCTGGACCGTCGCGAATGTCCCGGAGATCCCGGAGCCGCTCAGGAAAGTGAAGGTTGTCTCTTCCGCCGGGATGTAGCCGCCGGTCTTCACCACCATCAGCTTTCCTCCGAGTTGGAAACCTCCGCCAGCCTGCAGGATGTCGAAATCCGGTGTCGCCGCATTCTCGCCGCCCACCTCGATCGCCAGCACGCCGCTCGCGGTTTGCTGGAACCACCAGTCGAGCGTCTGTCGGTCGTGCGGTGCTCCGATGTTCATCGTACCGTCATTGATCAGCTTGTTGCCACCGTAGTTGTTCCCCAGATGGCAGCTTCCCGGGCAATTCAGCGTTCCGCCCGCCAGGTTGCGCAGGGTGGAGCTGTCGTAACCAAGCAGGGTGCCGGTTCCGCCCAGCGTCATCGTGCCACTATTGCGGAGCTCCCCGACGGCACCGATGCCTTTGCCTCCCGGACCGCTCAGTGTCGTCGTCGAATTCAACGCGAGCACGCGCCCGAGCCAGCCCGCGGTCCATTCGATGGTGCCACCGGTGAAGCCACCGCTGCCATCGGTGTGACCGAGGATATCCGCACCGGCGAAGCGGACCGAACTTCCGGCCTGGATCGTCGCCACGCCTTGGACCGTCGTCGTCCCCGTGTTGAAGCGGGTCTGCGCCGCGCCCTCGAATTCCGTCCCGGGCAGCAGATTCACCGTTGTCTGGAAGTCGATGCTTCCCGTCTGGGGTCGCAGCGTCGCCGCCCCTTCGACCACCCACTCGTCCACCAGCGTGGATAGTGGCCCGGCAGTCTTCTCGATCGTCCCAGCCAGCAGCAGGCGATTGCCACCATAATAGTTGCCGAGAAGATCGCCGTCCGCCGTCACGCGGAACAGGCCGCCTGCCGGAACATCGATGGTGGAGCTGTCCCGGCCCACGATGGGATGCCCGCCTTCCCACTGCAGCAGCCCCGCGACCGTCAGCTTCGCGCCTGACCACAGGCTCTTGTAATCCGGGCCGGAGACCGTCAGCGAGGCTCCGGTCGGCACCGCCGTGCTTCCTTCGAGATAGCCGCCGGTCCAGGTGGAACCGTTGGCGAAGGAAAATACGGCAGCTCCCGTAGCTCCTGCCGTGCCCCCTTTGACGTCGAGCCTGCCTCCGGCGTTCCCGCTCGCGATCAGCGATCCGCCGGTGATTTCCACGCCGCCGCTCAAGCTGGCTCCGCCCTCGAGTACATGCGCGTTGTTGGCGAACCGCACCAGGCCGCCGCTGTTGCCCGTGAATATGCCGTCGCCGCTTCCGCCGCCGTGCAAGGAAAGCACCCCGGCGTTCACCTGCGTCGTGCCGTCGTTGTCGAAAGCCCAATGGATTGCGTTCTCCGCTGCATTGGTCTTCAACACGCTGCCGCCTTCGTCGATCACCACGTGGTTGTTGCCGTAGTAGTTCGGCATCGTGCCTCCGCCCTGGATTCGGAACAGGCCCCCGCTCCGGATCACGAAGCTGCTGTTGTCGTAGCCGGTCAGATCTCCTTCGTCCCAGGCCAATTCACCCGAGACCTCCACGGACGAACCTGCAGCCAGGAGGCGGCCTCCCGTGGTCGTCAACCTCAGGAACGAACCGGCGGCGACCTTGGTCACTCCGTAGAAAGTTCCCGCTGCCCACTTCAAGGTGCCGTTCACCGAACCGGTCGCCTCTCCCGTGAAGTTTCCTGCCGCCACCATGGTATCCGCGTTGAAGGTGGTGGAACCCTTGAGGGTCGCGGTTCCATGCATCGAAAAGCTTCCCGCCCCACTGAAGGAAGCTCCGGACAGGAGGTTGATGGTGGAGTGGATCTGCGTGCTTCCCGCATCCGCCGTAAAGCTTCCGGAGTGGTGGTAGGTCCAATCGTCC
>CBFGPU010000576.1:0-2824 GCA_965650715.1 uncultured Haloferula sp.
GACGAGCGAGTGGAACCCGGGTGTGCCTGACAATTGAGCCCGACGTTCCCGTCCATGGCGGAAGCGGTAGGGAGAGGGGGCGCTCGTGTCCCGGCGGGGGCGCTCCCTCAAGCGGCGCATTCAGCGCCGCCACGACAAACTTGGCCACACCCTCTTGAAACCCGCCGCTTCCTCCCTAGCTTCCCGGATGACCATTCCTCCTGAACTCCTCGATCATCTCCACGCCAGCGATCTCACCTTGATCGCGGAAGAAGCGGAAGGGCACTTCGGCTATGCCGAGCTGGAAGACGCGGTCCGCTCGGGCGAAGCCTCCATGGATCTATTGGACTGGTTGCAGGCCCGCCGTGAACGCCTCCTCAGAGCGGAGGCGGTCGCCATCGGTCCCGTGCCCGGTCTCCACCACGCCAAGGCCCATCATCATCCTGCGGGCACGCGCATGGATCGTCCGCCGATGGGGGATGAGAAGAACTACGAGCAAGGGCCGCCGGGCTAGCGCCGGGTTCGTGAGCGACGATGACCGGGTCTTCACCGCCCCGGGCCTTCCTTTGCGTTCATCCCGTCCATCCGCGGTTCGCGCTGCAAAAGACGGACCGCAAGAACGGCGGATTACACGGATTTCGCGGATGGTACGGATTGAATCCGGAGGATCGATCCGGAATCTGCCCGAAGCTCGTGAAGTTCCACTCCCATCGGAGCTTCTTCAAGTGCCGGGAGATCGGGAAGGGCGGGGGAGGGAAATACTAGGCTCATGGTAGCCGGGCGATGGTGCAAGCGGTGCGAATTGCGGCAGGCGGTTGCGGATTGCACCCGGTGAACCCTTCATCAGCACGCCGCCGCCGTGGAAAGTCCCGGAATCAAGGGCTTGGCCCGCGAATTGCGATGGAGGTTCCTGCAATCTCCTCCGTTCCATCCGCTGCGTTTCAGAACCCGAGACGCAAGGTTGGACCACGGGAGCTTCGTGGTGCCCGCGGGTCAATAGGGCTGGGCCCGCGGGCATCCACGCGCTCCGGGGAGGTGCACAACCTTCAGACCTCCGCTCCAACTATGAAAACCCTGCTCGCCGCCTGCCTGGCTGTCGCCGTGCAACTCGCCGGCATCACCCCGTCCTCCGCACAGATCGCCTTCCGCATCTCGGATCTCTACGATGACGAACTCGCACCCTTCTACCATGGCGTCGCTTCCGGCGATCCCCTGCCGGACGGCTTTATCATCTGGACCCGCGTCACGCCTCCGGGTCGCCTGCGCACGACCATGCCGCGCCGCGTGCCGGTAAGCTGGAAGGTCGCGAGCGATCCCGCGCTCACGCAGATCGTGGCCAGCGGCAATACCTTCGCCACCGGCGAGCGCGACTTCACGGTGAAGATCGATGTGCGCGGGCTGCAGTCCGGGCAGACCTACTATTATGCCTTCGGGGCGCAGGGCCGCCAGTCGATCACCGGCAAGACCAAGACCGCGCCGACCGTGGCGGTGGAGCAACTCAAGTTCGCCGTGGTCTCCTGTGCGAACTACGAGTGGGGCTTCTTCTCCGGCTACGAGCAGATATCCCGCCGCACCGACCTCGATGCGGTGATCCACGTGGGCGACTACATCTACGAGTATCCCGACAATGCTTCCTACAGCTCCCCCGAGATCCGCGACCTGCGCACGCTCTTCCCGCGGAATGAGACCGTGACGCTGCGCCACTACCGCACGCGCTACGCGAACTACCATCTCGATCCGAACCTCCGCCGCTGCCACCAGCAGCATCCCTTCATCACCATCTGGGACGACCATGAATTCGCGAACAACGCCTGGAAGGGCGGCGCCGAGAATCACCAGCCGCGCAAGGAAGGCCGCTGGGCGAGACGCGAGGCCGCCGCGATCCGCGCCTACCTCGAGTGGATGCCCGTCCGCGAGCAAGGCACCAGCATCGCCCGCGCCCTGAGCTACGGGCCGCTCATGGATCTCGTCCTCATCGACACGCGGATCGAAGGCCGCGACATCCAGATCGAGGACGTGGACAACCCGCTCCTCTACGCCCCGGATCGCACCATGCTCGGCGAACCGCAGAAGGAATGGCTCAAGTCCGAACTCGCCGGCTCCACCGCCACCTGGAAGATCCTCGGCAACCAGGTCATCTTCTCCGAGTTCAACATCGGCTTCGCCGCCGACCTCGACCCGGTGGTCACCGGCGACTTCCTCGAAAGCCAGTTCCTCGACATCTGGGACGGCTATCCGGCCGAGCGCTCCGAACTGGTGGACTTCATCGCGGACCAGCAGATCGACAACCTCGTCATTCTAACAGGCGACATCCACTGCAGCTTCGCCTTCGAGGTCGCGGACCCCGCGTTCGGCAACGTGAATTACAATCCTGCCACCGGCGAAGGTGCCGTGGCCGTGGAGTTCGTCACGCCCAGCCTCTCCGCCGCGAACTTCGACGAGGAAACCGGCGAGTTCTTCACCGGCCTGCTGGAGGACGTGATCAACAAGCCCTACCCGCCCACGAACATCAACTACAACCCGCACATGAAGTTCGCGGATCTCGACCGCCACGGCTACTTCGTCCTCTCCGTGACCGGTTCCCAGGTGCAGGCGGACTATTACTATCTCGCCAGTGTCCTTGTTCCCCAGACCACGGAGTCCTGGGGAGCAGGCTTCACCGTGGCTGCGGGCAGCCATCTGCTGGTGCCCGCGCAAGCACCGGCCCCCCCGAAGACCGTGCAGGACATCCCCGCCCCCTGAGCCCGGAATTTCCCCCCCGGATAGTACCAGCCCTCCCGGCGGCACCTCTTCCCTTCCCCCCCGGGGGCAGGTGCGTGCCCCGGGAGTGGTTGTAGGGGTGGAG
>CBFGPU010000577.1:0-2819 GCA_965650715.1 uncultured Haloferula sp.
AACTGATCCGCGGCGCGCTGCGGTCCCTGCAATGAGATGAGCCTGACGCTGGAACAGATCACGGCAACGATGCCGGAAGGCGGGCTTTTCGACGGCGGCTGGCAGTATTCGCCGCGGCCGCTGAAGCTGACAAAGGCGGAGGCGCGTTTCCTCGGCTCGCTCGGGCATCCGCTGGCGCAGTTCCAACAAGCCTGCGACGAGCTTTACCGGCGCAGCGCGGCCGGAAAGATGCCGGGGTGGATCGCCGAGACGCTCGATACCGGCAAGCCGGCGTGGATGGTGGAATTGCAGCGATCCCCCGGAGCTCGGGACGCCTTGCCCCGGGTGATCCGGCCCGACCTGATCCTCACGGAGGGCGGATTCGCCCTGACGGAACTGGATTCCGTGCCCGGCGGGATCGGCATCACGGCATGGCTTTCCCGTCTCTATGCGGACGCGGGATTCCCGGTGCTGGGAGGGCGCGACGGGATGGTTGCCGGGTTTTCCTCGGTGCTGGCGGACGACGGGGCGATCCTGCTCTCGGAGGAATCCGCCGACTACCGGCGCGAGATGGAATGGCTGGCGCGCGAGGCCGGCGGTGGCCGCACGGTCGAGTCGGCGGAAGAATACATGCCGGACGGCCGGGCGCTGTATCGCTTCTTCGAGTGGTTCGACTGGGAGTCGATCCCTATGGCGCGGACCTTGGCGGAGGCATCGGTGGACGGGTTGGCCCTGACCCCGCCTTGCAAGCCGCATTTGGAAGACAAGTTGTGGCTGGCCCTGCTCTGGACGCCGGCCCTGAAGCCGGTGTGGGAGAAGGCGCTGCGGGGAAGCCACCTGACCCGGGTGCGCGAGATCGTGCCGAAGAGCTGGGTGGTGGATCCGGCTCCCCTACCCCCTCAGGCCGCCTTGCCGGGACTGGAGGTGAATTCCTGGGAGGAAGTCGCGCGCTTCAGCCAGAAAGAGCGGCGCCTCGTTCTTAAAATCAGCGGCTTCCACGAAAGCGCCTGGGGTTCGCGCGGGGTTCACATTGGCCACGATCTTTCGCAAGCGGAGTGGTCGCAGAAGGTTCACGCCGCGATGGGAGACTTCGGCGAGCAGCCGTGGATCATGCAGGAATTCCGGGAGGGCCGGCTCGTGGAGCATCCGGTCTTCCGCGAGGACGGCAGCACCGAAATGATGAAGGGCCGGGTGCGCCTGTGCCCTTACTATTTCACGGACGCCCAAGGGCACACCTCTCTCGCGGGGGCGCTCGCGACCTTGGCCCCGGCGGACAAGAAGAAGATCCACGGGATGCGGGACGCGGTGCTGCTGCCGTGCGTGGTGGAGTGAAGGGAGCGTGCCTAGACCGGATGGACCTTCAGCCCCGCCAAGTCCGCAAGCTGGGCTTGGCGCTGGTCGTAGGTCACAAACAGGCTGGCTCCCAGCAAAGTGGCCGCGGCGACATGAAGGATGTCCAGCGTGCGGCAGCCGAGCGTGGATGTATGCGCGGTGAGCCGGAGGTAGCGGTCCAGAAGGTCGCTGCGGCCGATCTCCGGCATGTAGTAGAAGCCCGAACTCTGGCGGCGGTTGAAATGGGCAATCTGGCTGGCAGCATCGGCTTCGCTGATCTCCTTCCAAAACACCTTCAGACGTAGCGCATTGGTAAGCTCCATTTCTTGGAGCTCCCAGACCGGCAGAGGGTCGCTCTGCGAGCTGATCAACCCTTGGACATCCGCAGAGCCGGGCTCGATGAGGTAGAGTTTGATCAGGGCGCTGGTATCCAAATAGATCACCAGCGTCCTCCCCGGTTATGGTCGATGGCTTCGCTGCCGGTTTTGCCCTTCGCCTGCAGCGCGGTGGCGAGATGATCGTCCCATTTCACGACTTGGCGCGGTGTCGCGGGGACAATGCGGACGGACGGCTTGCCGCGGCTAAGCACCTCGAAGGTCTCGCCTTGCTGGACTTGACGCTCAATCTCCGCCCAGTTGGCCTTCATTTCCCGCACCGATACCGTCTTCATTTCACAAAACAGATAACCAACGTTTCACATTTTGTAAAACAAGATTGCTGACGCGACCACTCCAATCGGCCTTCCGCCCCGGCATCCGGGCTGCTTTAGTGGCCGCGCCGATGACCGAACTCCCACCGACCCGCGAGCAGCTCCGCCTTGAAGGCTTCGAGCTGATCGACGAAACCCTTTCATTTCTCGTCGCTTGCCTCGGTGACGCCCTCAAAAGCCTGGGGGAAGAATCGCTGATTCCCTACCTGCCGTGGTCGGGAACGGTCCCGGAAAGCCATCCGCCGGATGGCACCCAGCAGCTCTACTCGATCGGCTTCCAATTGCTGAACATGGTGGAGGAACGGGTGGCCGCCGCGATCCGCCGGGAGCGGGAGAAAGTGCTCGGGGCGGAGTCGATCCGCGGGCTGTGGCCGCGGGCGCTGCGCGACATGGCCTCGCTGGGGCTGGGACCGAAGGAGATCCTGGCGGTGCTGGCGGACATCGATGTCCAGCCGGTGCTCACGGCACACCCGACCGAGGCAAAGCGGGCCTCCGTCCGCGAGCGGCACCGCGCGCTCTACGAGGAACTCGTTCGCAACGAGTACCCGAAATACACCGATCGCGAGCGGCGGCGCATCCGGGAGCGGATCGTGACGGCACTGGAGACGCTGTGGCGGACCGGGGAGATCCATCTGGTGCGGCCGGACATCTTCCGCGAGATGCGCGATGCGATCCACTATCTGCGCGACCTTTTCCCTTCCGCGCTCAACCGGCTGGATCTCCATTTCACGGAAGCGTGGCGTGAGGCGGGCTTCCCGCTGGAGATGCTGCGGGCGGCCGGGAACATCCCGCGCCTGTC
>CBFGPU010000578.1:0-2817 GCA_965650715.1 uncultured Haloferula sp.
CGATCGTATAGACCTCTTTCGCCAGACCGGCGAGCACCGCCGCTTGGTAACCCGAGCCCGTGCCGACTTCCAGGACGCGGTCTTGCGGTTTCAGGGCGAGCGATTGGGTCATGAAAGCCACGATGTACGGCTGGGAAATCGTCTGACCGTGACCGATGGGAACGGCACGATCGTCATAGGCCATCTCACGGGTGTCGGGCGGCATGAATTCATGACGCGGCACGGCCCGCATGATCGCCAGCAAGCGGGCATCCGTAACGCTCCTCCGCTCGATCTGCTCGGTCACCATCCTCTCGCGGGCCGCGGAGGTGTCCATCGGTGCCTTCGCGTCCTCCCCGCAGGCGGCCGCAAGCAGCCCCGCGAGCACGGCAAGTCCTGAGGAAATTGCATTCATTCCGGCACGATACGCCGCTTCCGCGACGGTGCCACTGCTTCCTGCCTTGCCCGGAGCGGACTCCTGATTTTCCTTACCGGCATGCCGCGCCTCGCCCTGCTCCAGTCCAAAGGCTTCGCCACAAAGGCGGAATCCTTCGACCGCCATGAAGCCTTGATCCGCGAGGCCGCAAATGGCGGGGCGAACATCATAGTGACCCAGGAACTCTTCCTCACGCCGTATTTCTGCACGATCGAGGATCCGGCATTCTTCGATCTCGCGGACCCATTGCCAGGACCGGTCACGGACCGGCTGGGGCAAATCGCGAGGGAGCTGGGGATCGTGCTGGTGTCCTCGCTTTTCGAGCATCGCGGCGCGGGGCTCTATCACAACACCGCCTCGATCCACGATGCGGACGGCTCCCTGATGGGCCTCTACCGCAAGAGCCACATCCCGCAGGACCCGGCCTTCGAGGAGAAATTCTACTTTACTCCAGGCGACACCGGTTGGCCGGTATGGAACACCCGCTTCGGCAAGATTGGCGTGCTGATCTGCTGGGACCAGTGGTATCCCGAGGCAGCGCGGCTGATGGCGCTGGGCGGCGCGCAGCTGCTGGTCTATCCCACGGCGATCGGATGGCTGCCCGAGGAAAAGCCGACGCTCGGCGATGCCCAGCACTGCGCGTGGGAGACCGTGCAACGCGGCCACGCGGTCGCGAACGGGTGTTATCTTGCGGCGGTCAACCGCACCGGGACGGAAGGGAACACCGAGTTCTGGGGTCGTTCTTTCGTCGCGAATCCCTATGGCGAACTCGTCGCCAAGGCATCCACGGACAAGGAAGAGATCCTGTATCACGACCTCGACCTTGGCACGGTGGAGGATTTCCGGCGCATCTGGCCATTCTTCCGCGACCGCCGGATCGATGCCTACGGCGAACTCACGAAGCGCTGGCGGAGCTAGCCGCATGACAGTCCGTCCCGCTTCTCCCGCCGACCACCCCGCGCTCGCGCAGATCTTCCTGCAGGTGCGCAGGACGACTTTCACGTGGCAGGACCCCGGATCGTTCCGCTTGGAAGACTTCGCAAGCGCGACCGAAGGCGAGGCCATTCATGTGGCGGAAAATCCCGGCGGCGTCATCGCCGGATTCATCTCCGTCTGGGAGCCGGAGAAATTCGTCCACCATCTCTTCGTTGCCGATGGCCACCGCGGCCGGGGCGTCGGACCTGCGCTTCTAGAAGACCTTTCACGACGACATTCGGGCCCCTTCAGGCTGAAGTGCGTGGCGGAGAATGCCGCTGCGCTCGCCTTTTACCGAAGACAGGGATGGACCGTGATCGGAGAAGGTGAGGCGGACGAAGGGCTCTATTTCCTGATCGAATCGCCCGCCCTGTGAATGGAACGCGAACGCGCGGTCTCAACCCGCCATCCACATGATGGCCCTCACGATCGCGGCAATGATCCCCACCCCGCCGGCGAGGATGCCGAAGGTGCTCGCGACGCCGCCCCGCTTCACGGGCGAAAGCGAGATGACAACTCCGAGAATGCCGAAGAGGATCGCCACGACGGCGAGGACCATGGTCAATATCGCGCTACCGGTCATGAAGGCACCGATGGCCGCGACGATGGAAATCAGCGAGGGGATGCTGAACGAATTTCGAGTTACAGGGGTAGTGGTAGCCATATCGCACCGGTAGACGCGGTTTGGATCGAGTCAAAACGGAAATCGCGGTCGATCACCCGCTGCATGTCCGGACTTCCCATCGCCGGAGGGGCGAGAGAGGCTCGCGATCAAGCGCCACCATGCCCGTCGTTTTCCTCATCGTTGCCTGCGCCTTGTGGGGTCTGAGCTTTCCCATCGTGAAAGCACTCGACTTCGAGCAGTCGGCACGACTGGGGGACCTTTCAAAGGCATTCCTCGCGGCGTGGTTGCAGATGGCACGCTTCGGCTTGGCGGCTTTGATGATGGCACCCTTCCTCATGCACCGGCGACCGACGGGCAAGGAGATCGCCCAGGGTGCATGGCTGGCGTTGTGGGGCGGACTCGGGATGGCTCTCCAAGCTTGGGGGCTTACCAAAACGGAGGCCTCGACCTCGGCCTTCCTCACGCAGGCTTACTGTGTGATCCTGCCCCTGATCGCCTGCTTGAAGACCCGCAGCGCACCTTCCATCCGCACCTTGCTGGCAACGGCGATGGTGCTCGTGGGCGGGGCGATCCTGTCGGGGGTGAGACCGGGCACCCTCAAGATCGGCGAAGGCGAACTCGCCACGCTCGCGGCCGCCTTCATCTTCACCTTCCAGATCCTCACGCTGGAGAACCCGAAGTACGAGGGAAACCGCGGGCTGGTCGTCACCTTCGCGATGTGCGCGTGGATCACGATCCTCTTCCTGCCGGCAAGCTGGCTGCTCGCCCCTTCCTCCGCGACGATGGTTGCGGCGGGCGCTTC
>CBFGPU010000579.1:0-2811 GCA_965650715.1 uncultured Haloferula sp.
CACCACGGGGACATCCGCGGCGGGACGGTCCGGCTCGGCTTCGACGATCTCGGTCGAGCCCTTGCGCCACTTGGAAGGGTTGTCGGCCCAGGCTTCCACGTAGTTTCCGCGGGCGTCGAAGGGGCCGACCGAGCCCGTTCCCGCGGTGCCGGTGGATCCGGTGTTGGTGCAGGACGTGAAGGCGGCGAAAAGGGAAGCGGCGGGGAGGCAAAGCCAGCGCGATTGCATGCGCGACACTACGGAATTCCTCCGGCAGTTGGCAAAGCCTGATTGTCCGGCCTTTCCATTTGGTCCGCCAGCCAAGCAACCGTCTTGTCCGCGATCCGTTTCCAACAGGCGGACCGGCATTTCCCCTTGATTCCCGCGCCGCCTCCTGTAACCCGTGGGGCCGCCGGAAGGAAAGGGGCATTAGCTCAGTTGGTAGAGCGCTTCGTTCGCAATGAAGAGGTCAGGAGTTCGAATCTCCTATGCTCCACTTCCTTCTCCCGCGTGAATCCGCCCGCTCCAAGGGACGTGCCCGCGGAGACCCGGGGAAATCCGGAAAAACGGTGCTTTTTTTGCACCCGGGAGCTGCCCTTCACCTTGACCAGATTCCCGGGCCGATGATCAGTGGCATCCCAATGACCACATTCCGACGCAAGGGACTTTTGGACATCGACCCGGGACCGCGGTGCCACCTTCCGCTCGATGCCTGTCGTGCCCGCGCCCGCGCCCGCGCGTGACCGGAGGCACAAACGGTGCACCGTCCCCCCCCACATTGTTTTGCCTCCGATCTCCCGGCATCGTCCATACTCCCCCGGTCATGACCTATCACCAGATCCTCGCCTTCGGTATCCTGGGAGGAGTCATGCTGCTCTTCATCTGGGGAAGGTTCCGCTACGACCTCGTCGCCATCATCGGCCTTCTCGCGTCGATCATCGCCGGCACCGTCGCCCCGCAGAAGGCCTTTTCCGGCTTCAGCGATGATATCGTGATCATCGTCGGCAGCGCGCTGGTCGTCAGTGCCGCCGTCGCACGCTCCGGCATCGTCGAGACCGCCCTGCGATGGATCGGCGGAAAGGTCGCCGGCATCCGGTGGCAACTTACCCTGCTGGTCGGCTCCGTCACCTTCCTCTCCGCCCTTGTGAAGAATGTCGGCGCGCTCGCCATGCTCATGCCCGTCGCCCTCCGCATGGCGAAGAAATCCCATGCATCGCCCTCGATCTTCCTCATGCCGATGTCCTTCGGCTCGCTCCTCGGCGGCCTCATTACTTTGATCGGCACCTCTCCGAATATCATCGTCTCACGCGTCCGCGAGCAACTCACCGGCGAAGGCTTCAGCATGTTCGACTATGCGCCCGTCGGCATCGGCCTCTCCATCATGGGCGTCATCTTCCTTCACTTCGGCCATCGCCTGCTCCCTGCCGACCGGCGCTCCGCCCCCACCCTGGGGGAGGTCGTCGATATCCAGGACTACACCACCGAGGCCACCGTCGCGGCGGACTCGCCCGCCATCGGCTCCACCGCGGCCGAATTCATCCTCAGCAATGAACGCGAGATCAAGATCACGGCCATACTCCGCGGAGATCGCCGTGAAAACGTCCCCGGCATCGCGAATGCCATCCTCGAGCCCGGCGATGTACTGCTCTTGAAAGGCGCGCCGGAGGAACTCGAGCGGGCGATCGCTCGCGCCGGCCTCGTCCTCGAGGGGCAGCATCGCACCGCCGTCACCGAGGCCTCCTCCGGCAATGTGGGCGTAGCCGAGGCGGTCATCACGGAAGATTCGCCGCTCGTGAACCGCACTGCCGGCAGCATGAAACTCCATGAACGCCACGGCGTGAACCTCCTCGCTATTTCCCGCTCCGGGCATCGTCTCACGAAAGGCCTCCGCGACACCCGCCTCCGACCCGGCGATGTCGTCGTCTTGCAAGGCCCGCTCGAGATCCTTCCCGATCGAATGCGCGAGCTGGGTTGCCTCCCTCTCGCAGAGCGGTCCATCGCACTCGGCAATGCGCGGAAAGGCCTCATCCCGCTCGCCGTGCTCGCCGTCGCCATGGGGCTCGCCGCCTTTTCCATCGTCCCCGCGGCGGTGGCCTTCTTCGGAGCGGCCGCCATGGTCATCCTGCTCGGCGCGCTTCCCGTTCGCCAGGCCTACGAACACATCGAGTGGCCGATCCTCATCATGCTCGGCGCGCTCATCCCCGTCAGCGAAGCCTTGCAAACCACCGGTTGCACCGACCTCCTTGCCGGCTGGCTCTCCCGCTCCGCCGCCGGCCTCCCCCCGTGGGCCTCCGTCGCCGTTATCATGATCGCCGCCATGGCCGTCACGCCGTTTCTCAACAACGCCGCCGCCGTGCTGGTCATGGCACCCATCGCCGCCACCTTCGCACAAGACCTCGGCATGCGCGCCGATGCCTTCCTCATGGCCGTCGCGGTGGGTGCAGGCTGCGACTTCCTCACCCCCATCGGCCACCAGTGCAACACTCTCGTGATGGGTCCCGGTGGATATCGATTTGGCGACTATTCGCGGCTCGGCGCTCCGCTCTCGATCCTTGTCGTTCTCATCGGGGTTCCTCTCATACTCTGGGTGTGGCCGACCGCATAGGCAACTTGGTAACCCGGGGCCGCGGCGAAGGTGAACACGCGCGGCCCTGCCCTACGGCTGGAAGTAACCGACCCGGAAGAAGCCCTCGGGCCCCGATTTCACGCCGATCTGCATGCTTCCGCCCGCGCTCATCACGAGGGTCCGGTCGAGGGTCCAGCTTTGAAGCGTGGAGGACATAGGACTAGCCGTGGTTGCGATGTCGTTCCCACGCCGCCTTGGCGGCATGG
>CBFGPU010000580.1:0-2811 GCA_965650715.1 uncultured Haloferula sp.
TTCGCATCCCGCCGCGGGCGGGTTAATTTTCCCGGGAATGGCGCGCGACGAAAAATGGCGGCAGGTGGGAGCAAGCGTCGGGATTCTGGCGGGTTTGTCGGGACTTTTCGTGGCGGTTGCCTTCGGGGCTCACCTCCCCGGTGTCGCGGGAGAATTCTTCGCCCGCGTGCTGGGCATCGTGACCACCCCGTTCATCCTGGAGACGACGCTTTGCATCCTCGGGTTCGTGATCGTGCTCACCTTGAACCAATGGCGGCAGCTCCGGGAGGGCGACGAGTTCGTTTATCTGGAGCAGGTCAACGACAATGCCGCCGAACTCCCCGACCAAGCCCGCTGGGCCGTCTATCCGGCCAAGCCGCTTGAACCGGGTGCCATCAGCCGCACCGACCTTCTCGAGGGTGCCCTTTCCATCGGCGACCACGCGGAAGCGATCTCCTTGCTGGAAAGCATGTCGGACGCCGAGAGATCGCGACCGGAGGTTATCCGCTTGCGGGTGAACTTGGCGGAGGCCACCGGAAAGACCGAGCTTGCCCGCGAACTGCAGGGCAAGCTGGACGCCGCGAGCTAGGTCAGGCTCAGCGTTGCGAGCGGCGCGCGGCTTCCTCGAGGAAGATCTCCGCGAGACGGAAGCAACGGCGCGAGATTTCTCGCGCATCGTGATCGTCGATCAGCGCGAGGCCTTCCTCCCCCACTTCCGATTGGAAGATCTTCCATGCCTTCTTCGCCACCTGCTCGGGATCGAGCTTCGGCCGAGGGGCGGCGTGCATGGCGGGAGCATGGGAATGCGCGGGCTCCACGGAGATTACGGACGGCGCGTGGGTGGCGGCCTCGCTTGGAGCCGAAACCGCATGCGGGTGCTGTGGCTGGCCTGGCTGCGCTCCCTGGCCGTGTTTCTTCTTGCGGCGGCGGCGCTTCTTGGAACTTCCACCGGGTTCCGGTGCCGGAGTTTCGACAAGGAAGGCAATCCGACCGCCATCCGATGAGTCGGAGGAGCTGCTTTCCGAAGGCGCCGACAGTGCCGGAGCGGCCTCCTCGCGCGAAACGGGAGCGGGAGATGGAGACGGTTCGGGAGAGGATTCAGGGGCTGCAGCGGGGGCAGGTTCTCCGCTGGTCTTCGCCGCCGGTTTGGACGACTTGCGCACCGCAGGGCGCTTCTTCGCCACCTTGGCGGCGGGAGCTTCCGGTGCTGCGGGGCTTTCTTCGTTCTGGTCGCTCATGCTGCGGGGAAAAAGGCCCCGTCATGCTCCCGCGTCGAGCGTAAAGAGACAAGATGCAGCGGAATCCCGGTCACGGGAAACACAAGGGCCCGAAACAGAACCGGCGGCTCGAAAGCCGCCGGATCCAAATTACCAGTTCCCGATGTCATCGAGACTATCCTTGTGCTTGGGATCCGGGTTGGTCCTCCCGTCCGGTCCGCAAGACCAGACATCGAAGTCCGGATTGCGGGCGTCCGGAGCATCACCGGAGCGATAGCGGTAGGTATTGGCCCAGGGATCGATGATCTGGGCCTGGGCACCTGTTCCCTGCATCCAAGCCTGACCGCCCTTGGTGTTGTTCTCGGGATCGAGCTCGGGAAGGTAGATCGTACCGCCGGAGTCCTTCGCTTCGAAACCATCGTAATAGAGGTACTTGTAGAGCACCTCGTCTCCCTTCAGACCCTCCGGGTCCTGGTGCGGCGGATAGGTCTTGTTGTCCGAATGGTAGTTCTCGATCGCGAGATCCAGCAGCTTCACCTGGAGCTTGGCCTTGTCGCGGGCCTGCTTGGCGTTGATGAAGCTCATCCCGACCAAGGTCAGCGCGGCAAGGACGACGATGATGGCCACGACGACCACTAGCTCCATCAAGCTGAAGCCGGCGGCGCGGCGGCGGAAAGCGGGTTGTTTCATGCGTATATCGGATTCCCGTGGAACGGGGCGGCCCGGAGGCCGCCCGCGAGCCGGTTCACATGTTGCCCATTTCGGAGATGATCTTGATGAGCGGCAGGAAGAGCGCGAACACCACGGCACCCACCACGAGGGCGAGGATAACGATCATGATCGGCTCCAGGATCGAGGTAAGCGCGGTCACGGCGTTGTCCACTTCATCGTCATAGACGTCGGCCACCTTCAGAAGCATTTCCGGGAGCTGGCCGGTCTCCTCACCCACGTCCACCATCGAGATAACCATCGAGGGGAAGACATTCGATGCCTGCAGCGGGGTCACGATCGACTCCCCTTCCTTGACCGCCTCGTGCACTTTTTCGATCGCGTCGGAAACGATGACGTTGCCGGCGGTATCGCGGGTGATGTTCAGCGCCTGGAGGATCGGCACGCCCGAGGTCACCAGGGTGCCCAAGGTGCGGGAGAAACGGGCAATGGCCGACTTGCGCTGGATATCGCCGAAGATCGGAGCCCTCAGCTTCAGCGTGTCGATCATCTTGCGACCGCCCTTGGTCTTGCCCCACATGTTGAAGCCCACGCAGACCAGGCCGATGGCGACGAGGAACCAGACCACGTTCGGCACCGGCGGCACCAGCGTGGCATTCAGGAAGAACTTCGAGGTGCCGAACACGACCTGCGAGATCATCGGCAGTTCCGCGTCCTTGCCGAGTTCCGCGAACATCGACTCGAACTTCGGAACGATGAAGAGCATCAGGAAGATCAGGATCGCGACCGCGATGAACATCACGATGATCGGATAGACCATCGCCGAAACGATCTTGTTCTTCAGCTTGTGCGCCTTCTCCTGGTACTCGGCGAGACGGACTAGGACGACTTCAAGCACACCGCCCAGCTCGCCGGCCTTCACCATGTTCACGTAGAGCTTGTTGAA
>CBFGPU010000581.1:0-2808 GCA_965650715.1 uncultured Haloferula sp.
GGAGCGGGGGCGACAGGTGCAGGCGGCTCCGGGGCGACAGGCTCGGGAGGCGGTGGCTGGACCGGGACGGCCGGGAGCATTGCCGGGAGGCGCCGGACCGGATCCGGACTGATGATCTCTTGCCAACAGCGGGGGCAGGGCCCTTGGACCCCGGCTGCTGCGGCGGGTACCGTCAAGATCACCCCGCATGCCGGGCAATCGAAGCGGAGGGGGACCGCGGCTGACTCTTCGGAACTCACCCGGCGAGCCTAGGGACCGGGACGGGACGGTCAAGAAAGGCTCCCGGAGGTCACCGGGCGTATTTACTAAGGAGTACGGACTTCACGCAATCGCGTAGGTTAACCGTCGGCGGGTCATATGAGGGGTAGATGGGAAGATTGGATTGTCAACGGGTCGGCGGTAGGATATTAAGAAATCCTAAATATCAGGGTTTCGTATGCGGATAATCTTTTCTTGTCCGGTATCCTGCCTTCTCCCATTGTTAGGCCCTACCCACCCCTCGCCGTGTATCCCCACGCGGCGGTTCACCCCCGACCCCCCATGAATACCCCCGCCGCAAAATATTTGCGTTTCTTTGCCGTTGCGATGGCTGGAAGTACACTGGCCCACGCCGGTGAGGTGCCCGACCCCTGCTATCCGGACAACCGGTCCGCGGCCTCCTCGGCCGTGAACAGCAGCGCGCTCGGCATGGCTTGGGCTTCCACGCACGATGTGGGAGGCCGTCTGGCGGCACATCGCGCCGGGATCCGGCCCGGTTCCCGTCTCGTGGAAGAGCCTTCCTATGCGCCCTCCGCAGGTAGTGCGAAGGGTGGTCTTTCCGCCAAGGGCGGAGCGAAAGTATCGTCGATCGCCGTTCCCAAGCCGAACAAGTGGGAAGTCTACGGTTCGCTATTCTTCTATTCCGAAGATAAGGACGGGCAGAGCTTCCGCCAGCGCGGCAAAAAGAAGAAATACGACAAGTATGACAAGTATGACGAGTATGGTGTCGGGGCCCCGCAGGTGGTGAGCGGTGCCGCGGAGACTTCGCTCGATGTCTTCGGCGGAAGCGTGGGAGTGGAACATCACATCAACCGCGAGTGGAGCGTGGGCGTGGCCGTCGGTGCTGCGAGCGGCGATCTGGAGATGGGGAGTGTCGGCAGCGCCGATATCGATTCCGTCTCGATCAGCCCTTATATTTCCTACTACCGCACGGATGCGTTCGGCTACGCCGACTTCTGGGCGGACCTGATGTATTCCTACGGGATGCACTCCTACGACATCCGCCGCAATACCGGCGGCGGCATCGCCACCGGCTCGCCGGACGTCGACACGAACACGCTCGAATTCAACATGGGCGTGAACTTCGGCGAGGAGAACGTGGTCCACGGTCCCTACGCCGGCCTGCGCTACATCACCGGGACGGTGGATGCCTACACGGAGCTCGGTCCCGGAGCGACCTTCTTCGGCGAGCAGGACATCGACTCGCTGGTCTCCATCCTCGGCTATCAGATTTCCTGGAAGAAGCGCGGGTCGAACGGCTACTGGGTACCGCAGGTCCGCGCTGCCTGGGAACATGAATTCGAGGACGGCAATACCACGCTCTTCGGCCTGCCGGTGGACAGCCGCGACGAGGACATCGCCGTGGTCGGTGCCAGCCTGAGCTATTACTTCGACAACGGCTGGAACCTCGGGCTCGAGTATGAAGGCCGCTTCGGCAGCGAGACCGAAGGCCACTACGGCGGGGTGAAGGCCGGGAAGGAGTTCTGATCGCCGTCAATCTTCAGCCCCGTCCGGTGTCCGCCGGGCGGGGCTTTTTCTTTCGGGAAAGCCAATTTGGGATTTCGAGGGCCGCGTTGCATGATTTGAAATGACGGCGATGCGGATGCCTTCGATCGGTTTGCGGGGATTGGTTTGGTGCACGTTTTTTTTCATCGGGGCGCTTGCCGGATCCGCATGGCTTTTGTGGAAGGCCTCTGGATTCAAGAAGGCGGAGCAAACGGAGCTTGCGGCGAATCGAAGGGCGGACCTGGCGCATCGGATCCATGCGGAATACCGGCGCTTCATAAGTTCCGAGGTCTGCTTCGGGCGCGAGCCCGCGACGATTCCCCCGGCGGAGATCGAAGAGCAGATTGCCTGGCGATGCGGGGTGGATCGCGATACCATCGGCAATCTTCTTGATGAGGCTTCGGCCGGGAGCGATCCCCTTCTCTCCGCTCAGGCCAAATTAATCTCGGGCGACCACGAGGAGGCGGTCTTCGATGCCTTGCGTCTGCAAGAGGATGCGCTGGATGACCGGGTGACGAAGAGAAAGGCCTTGGAAATCGAAGCGCAGGCTAGATACCAACAGGCCGATCATGTGAAGGCGCTCGAAGCCGCCGAGAGAGCGGCCGAGCTCTACGATGGGAGGGATGAGACCGAGGCTTGGATCGAAGCGCAATGCTTGGTTGGCTTGATGCTTCTTGCCAACCGTGAAGCTGGCGAGGCCGATGCCTTGATGTGGAGGTTGAAGTCCTTGCTCGACAGGAATTCGCGGATTGCCCCGGTGGTTCGTGTCGGGGTGCTCGAGCTGCAAGCGGCGACGGCAGAAGCCGCCGGGACGGTCTCCACCCGAAAGTCCGCCCTGCTAGCGGCGCTCGCGGCCAAGGAGAGTCATTTGGGTCCGGATCATCCGGAATTGGCGAAGATGTTGGGACGGGTGGCGAATTTGATCGGTGGCGAGGAGGCCGAGCCGTTGACCGCGCGCCGTCTCGAGATTCTGGAGAAGGTGTACGAGAGCGGGGATCCCCGCGTTAGGGAGGCTTTGGCAGAGCGGGGAATCGCTCTCTTCAG
>CBFGPU010000582.1:0-2807 GCA_965650715.1 uncultured Haloferula sp.
TCACTCCCCGGGAAAAGGATCCGCCTCCAGGCGCGTGCGGATCTCCTCGATGGGAACCGCGGGCTTGGACGGCGGATCGGCGGGCCGGAGCACCACCAGGCCGAGCGCGGTAAGCAAGGTAAGCACGATCAAGGTGCCGATCACCCAGCGCGGGCTGCTCGGCACGGTGGAGAACATCCGTCTCACCCGCGCTTCGAGGCCGCTCTGGTGGGCCATTGCCAGGGCGGTGGCGGGCGAATGCTTCGAAGCGGCGAGATCGCAGAGGACGTTCGCGTAGCGGGTCGCCGGCATGCCTTCCGCGAGGAGGGCTTCATCGCAGGCGAACTCGCATTGGTCGCCCAAGCGGCGGGCCATCCACCACACCAGCGGATTGAACCAATGCAGGGTGCAGGCGGCGGACCCGATGGCGCGCCACAGTGGATCCCGGCGCTGGTGATGCTTCATTTCGTGCGCCAGCACCGCCTCCTGCGTTTCGGCGGGCCACGAGTGCCAATCTTCCGGCACGAAAATCACCGGTTTGAAAATGCCCGCGGCGACCGGTCCCGGATGATCCTTGAGCAGACGGACGTCCGCGATGAGTTCACCCGCCTCGCGCACGCCGACGCGCTCCGAATCGCGCCGCCAGCGGTGCAGGACGATCAGGGCGGCAAGCAAGCGCAGCGACGCGAGCGCCACGCCTCCCGCCCAGATCCATGGCAGCCACTTCCAGAGCGGCTGGGGCACCGCCACGCCACCGGTCGCATGCGGGAAGACCTGCCACTTCGGCAAGAAGAAGAGCAGGGGAAAGCCGAGTAGCAACGCCAGCGCGAGCAGGGTGAGCCACGGGTCCCGCGCGCTATCCCGCCGCCCCGCCCACCACACGGCGACCGCGGCGATCAAGGAAAAGGCGATGGCGGGAAGGAGCATCGATATAAGAGATCCGAAATAAGACCGATGATGCAAGAGGGCCGCAACCTGTTGAGCCTCAGGGTTTGGAATCCGGATCCTCCTTCTCCGGTCCGATCAGCTTGCGGATCCTCTCGATTTCATCGCCGCTGAGCTGCTGGTCCTTCGGATCGAGGAGGGCGGCCACCAGCTTCTCGGGCTTGCCTTCGAAGAAGGTGGAGAGGAGTTGCTTGAGGGCGGAGCGCTTGGCCTTCTTCTCGGAAACCGCGGGCCGGTAAACGTAGCGGCGCGAATCCTTGCGGAACTCCACCAGGCCCTTCTCGGTCATCGTGGCGAGCAAGGCGCGGACGGCGGAGTAGGTCGGCGGGTCGGTCATCTCGTCCATCACTTCCTGGGCGGTGGCCTCTCCCATCCGGTAAAGAATATCCATGACCTGCCGCTCCCTTCGTGCCAGTGCTTCCGCGTTGCTCATGTCCTTTGAGATACACGCCTGCTGGAAAACCGGCAATTGAAATGTTGCTAAAATAGCATTTTAGGTTTGACGGGCAGGGGTTTAAAATGCTGTTTTTCCAGCACCATGAAATTCCTCATGACCTCGATGATGATGCGGAGACAAGCCGGGCTGAAGCGCGCGGGTATCCTGATGGCCGCTCTGTGGCTTGCGGCTTGTAGTCCCGTTTCCCCGCTTGCGGAGAAGGCCGGGCCGGCCACTTCCCCGGCATACATCGCTGCCGAACACGGGCGTCCGGGCCGCGCTCCCAAGGCCGCGGCGGAAAAGCCCCGCCTGAAGGCCGCCGAGGAGCGCCCCGGACTCGCCACGGGCCAGGGCGAACAGGTTGAGTCCCCGTGGAACCGCCAGTCCTTCGTCCGCGCTTCCGCCTCCAAGCCGGCAGGCACCGGCGTGATCTACTACAACAACCGGGAGGGGATCGAGGCGATGACCGGCTACAAGGAGAAGGTGGACGGGATGCAGCGTGCGGCGGGCGACATGATCGAGTGGGGGGTGAAGGGCGGTTTCGGCTACCTGCCGAGCTACCAGACCTACGGGCCGGGCCGTCGTTTCGTGGTGGGCAGCCGGGATTCGAGCTACTCGATCGTGCTGAAGAACCGTTGCAAGAGCCGGCTGGAAGTGGTGCTGAGCGTGGACGGTTTGGATGTGATCGACGGCAAGACCGCCGGCTTCTCGAAGCGCGGCTACGTGATCGGCTCGGGCGAGACCTTGGAGGTGGAAGGCTGGCGCACCGGCCCGGATACCGTCGCGCGCTTCAAGTTCTCCACGGTAGCGGGTTCCTACGCGAATCTCGCCCACGGGGATCACCGGAACGTCGGGGTGATCGGCTTGGCGGTGTTCACGGAGCAGGGAGTGGATCCCTGGACCTGGATGCCGCGGGAGGTGGACCAGCGGATGAATGCCGACCCGTTCGCGAGGAAACTCTGATGCCGGTTCCAACCGTTTTCCCAAGATGAACCGCTTGTTGTTGAAGCCCTTCGTGGTGGTTGCGTGCTCTCTAACAGGCTGTGTGCTTCCCATCCCGCACCGCCGTGTCCACGTCGGGGGAATCGAGGGCAAGGTGATCGATGCCCGCACGCAGGCTCCGCTGGAGGGAGCCAAGGTCACGGACGCGCATAGCGGTTCACTCCTGGCGACGACGGATCGTGCCGGGGAGTTCGCGGTGAGTCCGAAGCGGGGGTGGCATGGAGCATATCTTTACGGACCGATCTCCTTTTCGCTGCTCCCCCATTTCGATATGGCCGCCCCCGCGCCTGAGATCCGGGTTTCGGCGGAGGGGTATCGTGACTGGACGCGACGGGAGGACTTCAGGTGGGGTGTCGATCGGACGAGGGTCGGGGTGGCACTTGCGCCGAGATAAGCCCTTTGGATGATTGGGTTTGTTGAAATGCGAGTCCTGACCCCTTTGGCC
>CBFGPU010000583.1:0-2799 GCA_965650715.1 uncultured Haloferula sp.
GTGCACGAGCGCGGCGAGGAGCTCCATCACAAGCAGCATGCGGGCGTGAAGCTTGCTCCCGCGGAGATCAAGGAGTTCGAGGCCGCGCGGGACGAACTGATGCGCAACGAGGTCGCCAGTGCATTCCTCGATGCCCAAGGCGAACTCGAGTCGCTCCAACGCACCATCGGGAAATACGTGAACATGACCTTGGAACTCGGCCGGGTGCCGACCGACAAGGACATGGCGGACTCCGAAGGCGGCTGCTGCGGCGGCGGATGCGGCTGCCACTGAAGAGGACGTCTCAACTCAAAGCCCTGGTCGGGAGACCGGGGCATTTTCTTTCTGTGGCTTTGGAGCTTCCGGCTACTGCTGCGGCCGGTTGAAGCGGGCCACCACCTGTGGCGGGAGGTTCCGGGAGTTCGAGTTCAGCCACTGGCGGGCGGCGTTCTCATCGCGTCGCATCCAGCCGCCAAGGTAGCGCTGGTAGTAGCCCACCTGGGCGCGCTGGTCGCTGAGGTTCGCGACGAACTCCAGCGAGGTTTGGGGGGAGTTCCGGAAGCTTTCCTCGATGAAAATCCTGCGGGCGCCGTCGAGATCGGGATTGTTTCCCAAACCCGCGAGCCACTGGGCGGCGGCCACGGGATCCTGCTGGGCGTAGCGGCGTGCCACGCCTTCCGCCGCTTCGGACTTGGTATCCTCCGGCAGGCGCTCCACCCAGGCCCGGGCGGAATCAAGATCGGTCCGCGCCCAGCGGTCGGCGACGGTTTCGGAGACGTCGCGGCGTAGCTCGACATTGGTCATCGCGCCGTTCCACTGCGCCGCCCGGGCCGGATCGGCTTCGACGAGATCGCGCGCCATCGAACGGGAAGCGCGGTTGCGCATCTCCTCGTCACCCACGCCCGCGATCCACGCGGTGGCATAGTCGAAGCCATACTGCATCACATACGGACGCATCGCATCGAGCGCTTGGTTACGGGTGTCCCCTTCAAGCTGGGCGAGGAAATCGCGGGCAAGTTCGGGGTCGGTCGCCGCGATCCCGCGGGTGGCGCCGAGCAGCCAGTTGTTGATGTTGCCCTCGTCCTGTGCGGTCTGCGCCCAGGCAAAGGCGGCCTGTGGATCGTTCGCGGCCCACGTGGCCACGGTCGTCTCGCGCTCCCAGTCTTCCGCGCCTTTTTCCTGAAGGAAGGAAAGCGCGCTGTGGGGATCGCGCTCCGCCCATGCCTGGAGGATCAACGAACGCTCCGAGCCGCGGAGGTTTACACCGGGCATGTTGCGGAATTCCTCGTACACCGAGGCGAACTGGTCCGCCGGAAGCCGGTCCAGGAATGCGAGCAGGCGCTGGGTCCGGTCCAGGCGGCTGGTGGATTCCAGAATCGCCTTCAAATCGGTGTCCACGGAGCGGGCAGCACCGGTCCGCTCTTCTTCGGCGCGCTTGCGCTGTACCCGTTCGGCAAGGCTCATTCCTCCCTCGGCGTGATGGGCACCCCCGCGGGCGGATGTGGCAGCGGACGCGGTGGCGGTTGCATCCGACCCCGGCGCGCTGATTCTTCCGATCATCACACCGGCCCCCAGCGCCAGGGCGACACCGACGGCGCTCCACACCCATTGGGATTGTTTCGGATTCATGGGGTAAATTAAACGCGACGAAATGCCCGATGTTTCGGGAAATCGGGTCCGTCCCCGTAAATGTTTGAAGCAGGAGGGGGTCCCCCGTACAATATCAGGGGGTGCTTTTCAGGAATTCGGCGATTTTCGCGGAAAGCTCCGCCACGACCGCAGCTTGGGCGGGATCTTGGGCCAGATTGTGCATCTCGGCGGGATCTGCCGCAGGGTCCAGCAGGACCGCACCGTCGCCGGGATACTCGATGTAGCGCCACTTCTCGGTTCGCACCGAAATGCCCGTTGCAGTCTTGCCATCTTCGCTCCAGATCGTGAAGGCGGGGTGATCCCACGCGGACTCCGGATCCTTGAGAAGGGGAGAGAGATCGCGCCCTTCGGTCCCGGGCGGGACCGGTAGCCCGCAGATCGCCGCGAGGGTGGGGTAGAGGTCGATGGATTCGACCGCGCGCTCGCAAGTGCGACCCGGTGTCGTGATGCCGGGGGCACGCAGGATCAGGGGCACTCTCGCTCCCGCTTCGAAGAGCGACCCGGCCTTCGACCATTTTCCTTTCTCGCCGAGTTGATAGCCGTGGTCACTCCAGAAGACGACCACCGTATTTTCCGCGAGTCCGAGGCGGTCCAATTCATCCAACACGCGGCCGGCGTTCCAGTCGGTCCAGGACATGCCGGCATGGTAAGCGCGGATCATCTCGCGCGCTTCGGATTCGCTGGCATCGCGGCCGACGAAAAGGTCGGCATTGCTCTTCCGGATCGCGGCTTTCGGGAAGCCGGCGGGCACCGTCGGGCGTGGCGCGAAATCCTTGGGCAAGGGAAAGTCCTCGCTGCGCCAGGCATCATAGAAGGCCCGCGGTGCCGTCGGCGGGCTGTGCGGTTGGACGAGGCCGCAGGCGAGGAAAAAAGGTTGATCGTGCTTCGTCCGCAGGAAGGCGATCGCCCGGTCGGCCACCGCATTCTCCGGATGCCCGTCGCCGTTTCCGTCGAGTATGATCCGGCGGTCGCTGCGCTGGTCCTTCGAAAGCTTGTCGTCTCCCGGGAGCGGCCACGCCGTTTGCCGCGGGCGCTTCTCGATCTTGAGATCCTTCATCGCCCCCTCGGTCCACGAAAGCGGATCGTCGATGCCGCCGTGGAAGATCTTGCCGGTGTCCGCGGAAATGTAGCCGTGCTGCTTGAACCACTGCGGCAGGGTGACCCAATCGG
>CBFGPU010000584.1:0-2798 GCA_965650715.1 uncultured Haloferula sp.
TGAGTGCACCAGACCCTTATCAAAGCCCCGCGCAGTCGGGCACGGGATATCCTGTCGTATCCCAGCAAGCGGCGAAGGACATCCTGTTCTCGTTTCAAGGGCGAATCCCGCGCCGCACTTACTGGCTGTGGGGCATCGTGAGTGGCTTGGCCATCGGCATTGTGATCGGCATTCTCGGCGCGATCCTGGGCCCCGAAGTGGATCCCACCACCGGCGCGGTCAGTGGCGGCGGACTGTTCGGGCTGATCGCCGGCATTCTGTATATCCCGCTGATTTGGATCGGGCTGGCCTTGGGCGTCAAACGCTGGCATGACCGCGGGAAGTCCGGCTGGTGGGTCCTGATCGCACTTGTTCCGATCGTGGGTGCCATCTGGAGCTTTGTCGAATGCGGCTGCCTTCGGGGCACCGTGGGGCCGAACCAGTACGGCCCCGATCCCACCTGAGCGCGGAAGGCTCCTTTTCAACGGGTTCTCTTGTCCTTCCGAGGGTCCGGCAATCGCCGGGCCCCTTTGGTCCGCCTAGCGGCCTTTGAAGAGAGCAATCTCCGGATCCGGCGATGGTCCGATGTACTTTGCAATCTTCCCCTGCCCGTGGCATGGGGAAGAATGGCGGGATTCAATCCGTACCAGCCCCCCTCCCTGCCGCGTGAGGAATCGCGGGGGATGCCTTTTCGCAGGGTTCTGTTCTCTTTCAAGGGCCGCATCCCGAGGAAGACCTACTGGCTCTATTCCGTACCGGTGAACGTGGCGGTGGTACTGTTGTTCGAGCAACTGCTCGCCCTCGCCGAGATCCGCGGCGCGCCTCCTGTCCGCTCCGCACTGCCCGCCCCCGCCGAGGCCACCGCCGCGGGACCGCCTTGGCAGGCCTATGCGATGATCGCGGCGTATCTGCCGCTGCTCTGGATCAAGCTCGCCGTGCTGGCGAAGCGCTGGCACGACCAGAACCGTTCGGCGAACTGGCTCATCGTCACCTTCATCCCCGTGATCGGGATGGTGATCAATTTCCTCGAGTGCGGCTGCAATCCCGGGACCCGCGGCGAGAACCGCTACGGGCCGGATCCGATCCCCGATCCCAAAGCCCGCCCGCCGAGCCCGCCGGTGGCGAGGCGGAGGGGCTTGCCTGCCGGGACTACCCGGCCGGCCAAGCAGCCTCCTTGACTTTGGGGCCGCCGGGGAGTCTCGTGGAAGCCCCATGAAAACGATCACCGCAATCCTGGGCACCTGCCTGCTGCTGGTGTCCTCCGGCTCCGGAGCGGCCCCGAAGGGCGATTACACGGGTTCGAAGGAACTCGAAAGACTCAAGACCCTCGCTGGCAAATGGGAGGGATCGATGAAAACGGAAAAGGGCGACACCCCTTTCAACGCCGAGTATCGCGTTGTCTCCGGCGGCAGCGTCGTGGAGGAACGGCTTTTCGCGGGAACGCCGAAGGAGATGGTCACCATGTACCACGACAAGGGGGGCAAGGTGGCGCTGACCCACTACTGCATGCTCTGCAACCAGCCATCGATGCTCCTGAAGGAGAGCGGCGATGCGAGCGTGAGCTTCGACTTCGATCCTTCCTCGGCCATCGACGTCGGGAAGGACGCCCACATGCATGCGCTGACACTCAAGTTCGTGGATGCCGACACGCTCGAGCACAACTGGACGCTCTACGAGGACGGCAAGTCCAGCGGGGTCCACACCTTCACGCTGAAGCGGGTGAAGTGAAGCAAGCTCGGTGCGGCATCAGGGATCGCGCCACCGGAAAGGATGAAACATTTGCCCGAGGTAATGGCGCGAGATCTTTTCGCGGATACCGAAAGCCTCGGGTTCGTGGTCCGGACAACGATAGGTGCCGAAGAGGATATCCATGAGCGGCGAGATGTTCGCATAGTTCCCCGCATCCCGCGCGCGGTCGTGATGCCAGTGGTGCAACTCCGGCGCACCGATGAACCAACGCAGCGGACCGATCGGAAGGCGTACGTTCGAATGGATGTAGATGGCCCAGATCCCGCGGAAGGCGATCAGGCCCGTGAGCGTCTCCAGGGGGAAGCCGAGGAGGAAGGCAGGCAGGTTGATCAGGCCCATGGTGTAGACCGTATCAAGCGGATGCTCGCGGTGCGCTGCCAGCCAATCGAGATGCTCGGAGCTATGGTGGATTGAATGGAAGCGCCAAAGGAAGGGCACGCGATGCTGCAGGCGATGTCCCCAATAGACGAAGAAATCGCTGAGCAAAACGACCTCGATCGCTTGCAGCCACCACGGCTGGCTCGTCACCGCGGCGCGGAGACCGGCCGGAACCAGGCCATCCAGATGATCCGCCCCCAAGGTGAGCAAGCCCACCACCAGACCGCTCCAAAGGAGATACTGTCCGAGGAAGAAACACAGGTCCATCCACCACTCCGGCCGGAAGAATCGCTGCCCCGGCTTGGCCGGAAAGGCCAGCTCCAACGGACGGAAGACCAAGCACAGGAACAAGAAGCTCCCGCCCGTCCCGAGTAGCATGCCCGGCAAGTTCACGGCTCTTCCGACTTCTGTTCGGTCCCGGCTCCGTGCTGCTCCCAGGCGCGGTCCGGTTCATCCCCCGAAATGAAGTCCGCTCCCTCGATCACGCCGCCGATGCTCTTGGATCCCGGCAGCAATCGCCTCGGCTTTCCATCCTGCATCGGACCCGGGGTCGGCTTGATCACAATTCCCCCGGGAGGGACGCCATCCCCGTCGGCTTCAAGCTGTTCGAAAATGATTCCCGACTTGGAAGTCGACATCAAGGTCTCCTCCATGTCGGGTGCCGCTCCCTCAACGGGGAATATCCGATTCAC
>CBFGPU010000585.1:0-2797 GCA_965650715.1 uncultured Haloferula sp.
TGGCGAAGTCGGCGAGGCCGGTCTTGTCGGAGACGGAAAGCAGTGCGCGTGCGATTGGCATCGGATGATTGGTTTCGGAGTAGGCGACCCGCCCCGCGTAATCCGCGGGAGCACCGGTGGGCAAGTGCGGATTGCGGGCCTCCCGGAAGCAGCCCGCGCGAAAGTTTCAGGAAGCCGCCACCACGCGCTGGCGCATTTCGCCCAGGCCCTCGACACCCAGTTCGACGCAATCGCCCGGGGCAAGGTAGCGCGGCGGCTTCATGCCCATGCCGACGCCCGAAGGGGTGCCGGTGGCGATCACATCGCCCGGCAGCAGGGTCATGAAGCGGCTGATGTAGGCGATCAGATGACGGACGCCGAACATCATGTCCCCCGTCCAGCCGTTCTGACGCAACTCGTTGTTCACCTTGCACCACAGGCGCAGGCCCTGGGGATCAGGGACCGAGGATGCCGGCACCAGCCAAGGCCCCATGGGCCCGAAGCTATCGTGGCTCTTGCCCTTGGTCCATTGGCCGCCCAGTTCCTTTTGCCAAGCGCGCTCGGAGTAGTCGCAGAAAACCGAGTAGCCAGCCACGTGATCGAGCGCGTGCTCTTCCCCCACGTTGGTGGCCGTCTTGCCGATCACCACGGCCATCTCCACCTCGTAGTCGAGCTTGGTCGCGCCGGGAGGATTGATGACATCGTCGAAGGGACCGCTCCAGCAGGTCGTCGCCTTCATGAACAGCACCGGCTCGGTGGGAATCCCCTCGCCGAACTCCTTCGCGTGTTCGAGGTAGTTCTTGCCGACGCAGACGATCTTGGAGGGGCGCTCAACCGGCGGCCCCAGCCGCACTTCGGGCGGGATCTCCTCGGCATCCGGACAGCCGTCCTCGACCCATGCCTGGAGCGCCTCCATGCCGCCGAGCGCGAAAAATCCCTCGTCGTAGTCGTTGAACTGCCCGCCCGTATCCAGACGCCGGCCGTCCTCCAGTATGATCCCGGGTTCCTCGCGTCCTGGTTCGCCATAGCGGATCAACTTCATGCGCCGGTTCCTAACAAGCACCGCCGCCGCTGGCAATCCGCGGGTGATTTCCACCCCGGGGGCCGCGACAAACAATTGAAAATGCGGGACTTCACCGAAAATCAGCCACTTCCGTCACTTTTCAAGGACAATTAATTCTTTTCAAAACCTGATATTTTTGGCAAATTGGCTTCGTGCGGGTTGCTTCGGCGATCTGCGCGCAGACCAGGCCGTGCAGCGTATCCCTTACGAAGGATTTGACCTCTGGGGGGAGATCGATCCGAAAGATTCGCCGCCGGAAACCCTGGGCTGACCCAGAAAGGGCGCGAACCTTGACTCCGGGGGGAATCTAGTTCGCGCCCTTTCCATGTACGCTGAGCAAAAGCTCCAATCGCTAATCTTCAAATCATCAAACGGACCGCGCTTCGCGGGGTGAAAGAATGAGAACCCCGGTGGATATCCGTTGCCCGGGTGGTTTTTTCCCCGTAAACCCGGCGCCCCGATGTTTGAAGTTCTTGCTCGCGACCCTTCCTGCTCCGCACGTCGCGGGCGGATGGCGCTGGCCCACGGGGTCGTGGAGACCCCCATTTTCATGCCGGTCGGCACGCAGGGGTCGGTCAAAACGCTGCATCCCGACGAACTCGAGATGCTGGGTGCCCAGATCATCCTGGGGAACACGTATCACCTCTGGCTGCGACCCGGCCACCAGCTCATCAAGGACCTGGGCGGCCTGCATCGCTTCGCCACCTGGGACCGGCCGATGCTGACCGACTCCGGCGGCTTCCAGGTCTGGTCGCTCGCGAAGCTGCGCAAGATCACCGAGGAGGGCGTCCGCTTCCAGAACCACCTCGACGGCAGCCGCATGATGCTCACGCCGGAGCTCAGCATGGAGATTCAGGCGGCTCTCGGCTCGGACATCGCGATGCTTTTCGACGAGTGTCCGCCCTACCCCTGCGAACGCGGGTATGCGGAAAAATCCCTCGCGCTCACCACCCGCTGGGCAAAGCGCTGCAAAGACTGGGTCGAGACCAACCGACCGGCCAGCGGCGATGGCACCCAACGTCACTTCGGGATCGTCCAAGGATCGGTCTGGGCCGATCTCCGCGAACGCTCGGCCCGCGAACTGGTCGATCTCGGTTTCGACGGCTACGCCATCGGGGGCGTTTCGGTGGGTGAACCGGAGGAGGAAATGATGCGGGCGGTCGAGCACAGCGTGCCTTTCCTGCCCGAGGACAAGCCCCGCTATGCCATGGGGCTGGGCACGCCGCCACAGATCCTGGAAATGATCGGCCGGGGCGTGGACATGTTCGATTGCGTGATGCCCACGCGCGTGGCCCGCCATGGCCAGGCCTTCACCCTCGACGGGCCGATCCACATCAAGAACCTCGTTTTCGAGCGCGACGAGCGGCCGCTCTGCGAAAGCGCCCATCCGCACGTCGCGCGCTTCTCCCGGGCCTATATCCGGCACCTTTTCCGCGCCGGGGAAATCCTCGCTTTGCGGTTGCTTTCCTTTCATAATCTGCATTTCTTCCTCCGCCTCGCAGCTAACGCCCGCGAGGCCATCAGCGAAGGCAAGTTCCTCGAATTCAAGGAGTCCTTTATCCGCCGCTATACCCAGTCGAAATCCGAATGATGCTCCCGTTCCATTTGCTGCTCGCCCAAGCCGAGCGCTCGCCGTCCTTCCTCGAGGGGCCCATGCCGATGCTGCTCCTGATGGTGGTGATGTTCTATTTCCTCCTGATCCGGCCGCAGCAGCGCCAACGCAAGGAGTTGGAGAAGCGCATTTCCGCCCTGCAA
>CBFGPU010000586.1:0-2793 GCA_965650715.1 uncultured Haloferula sp.
CTCGTCATCCACGGAACGGATCGTTGCGGCCGAGCTCAGCGAAGCGCCGGCGGTGCCGAGCGGCTGCGTCGGCGGCTGGAGCTGCACGGTGGCCTTCGGCAGGGAAACGGTGCCGGCGGGACCGCCGCCAAGCGGGACGGTACGGGCCGGTGCCGCGGTGGGAGCACCGGGAGTATTGATGCGGATCGTCGGGGCCGGGGCGCCGGCAGCAGTGGGAGCGCCGGCCGGGCGCAGGGCGATCGTCGGAGCAGGTGCCGGAGCCTTCGGGGCACCACCGACGGTCGGCGGGCCCACGCTTGGAGCAGGCGGCGCGGAGCCGAGGCCGGTCGGCATCGGCGGCTTGGTGGCAGCGGCGACCACCGGGGCATTCGGAGTGGCCGGCGGCGCGTCGGAAGCCTTCAGGGTCACCCGCACGGTTTCCTTCTTGAGAGGAATCGAGGAGGTCTGCTTCGGTGCCGGGATCGAGGACGTCTGCCTCGGCGGCGGGATTTCGTTTTCGCTCATTGCTAGGCTTTTTAGGATTGCAGGTTGACGAAACCAACCACGCCCGCCGCGGGGCTGTCAAAACTTCCTTCGCGCAGCGGATGGATTTCGCCTCGCGGTATTCACGGCGTATTCTGAAGGGGGGAAATGGGAACCCCCGCACCCTTTGAAACGATCCCGACACCTTTTCGCCGCGGGCTTGACCCTGCGGGCATTCGGCCTTGAGTGGATTCGTGACTTCCCGCCGCTCTTTCCTCGGCACCGCCGGGCTCGCCTTCCTCGGCCTGCAGCGCTATGCCACGGGTGAAATCGCGGGCCGGGTGATCGCGCCTTTCGGCCCCCTGATGAAAGACCCGAAGGGCATCCTGGATCTGCCCGCGGGCTTTTCCTACCGCGTGCTGGCGACCCGGGGCGAAAGCATGAGCGACGGCTTCCTCGTTCCGGGACAAGCCGACGGGATGGCCGCCTTTCCCGGTCCGGACGGCAAGGTGGTGCTCGTCTGCAACCACGAACTGGGCCTCGAGATGACCGCGATGGGCCCGTTCGCGAACAACACCAGGCTACCTGCCGGATTCGACGAGGCGCTGGCCTTCGATCCCGGCGACGCACGCGCTAATCCCTCGCTGGGAGGCACCTCGAACCTCGTCTTCGACCCGGCCACCGGGGAAAAAATCGCCCACTTCCTGTCCCTGACCGGGACGGACCGGAATTGCGCCGGCGGTCCGATGCCATGGGGCGCATGGATCACCTGCGAGGAGCCTGCCGATCTTCTCGACGCCCGCGGCCTGCGTCACGGCTGGTGCTTCGAGGTCAAGGCGACCACCACTCCGGGCCTGCAAAAACCGGTGCCGCTCAAAGCCCTGGGTCGGTTCCGCCACGAGGCGGTCGCCCTCGATCCGCGCACGGGGATCCTCTACCTCACCGAGGATCGCAACGACGGCTTGCTCTACCGCTTCATTCCGGACACGAAGAACGATCTCACCAAGGGCAAGCTCCAGGCGCTGGCCATCGCCGGCAAGCCCTCCGCGGATCTCCGCAACTATGATCCGGAGTCGAAGTGGCCGCTTCCCGACACCGCGCTGAAGGCAACATGGATCGATCTGGAGGACACCGATTCCCCGAAAGACGACCTGCGGATCCGGGGTCACCGGGCCGGGGCCGCGCATTTCGCGCGGGGAGAGGGGATCCACCGCGTCGACGATTCCTTCTATATCTGCTGTACGGATGGCGGCCCCCTCCGCCGCGGCCAGATCTTCCGCCTCGATCCCTCCGGAGACGCCGACAAGCCCGACACCCTGGAGCTCTTCCTACAGCCGGAACTGAGCGACCTGCTCACCAATGGCGACAACCTCTGCCCGGCCCCCTGGGGTGGCATCGTGATCTGCGAGGACCTCATCGACCCCGGATTCGCCCCCGCCGCCCACGTCCGCTGCGTGACCCCGGAGGGCAAGATCATCACCCTCGCCCGGAACTCCTCCGGTCAAGGGGAATTCGCCGGCGGATGCTTCTCGCCGGACGGGAAATGGTTCTTCGTGAACCTCCAGAGCCGGGGGCTGACGGTGGCGGTGACGGGGCCGTGGGAAAAGGTGGGGTGATGGAGGGCAGGCCGCGGGGGGACTACAATTTCACCGTTTTTCCCGCCGGGGAAACGGGAATAGGGTCAAGAATGGCCGGGACCGCGAACGAGATTCATCAGAGGGAGGAGCGGCGGGGAAAGTCATGGCGGGACTATCTCCCGCTCATCGTCTTGCTGGGCCTGATGCTGCTGGCCGCAACGGCACGACAGTTGTCAGACGGTGTGGTGCAGCCGATGTCATGGATGCATGATTTCATGGGCTATTTCCTGGTGGTATTCGCGATGCTGAAGCTCTTTGATCCCGAGGGCTTCGCGGATGGTTTCCACATGTATGACCTGCTGGCCAAGCGGGTGCGTCCTTACGGGTATGTTTATCCGTTTCTGGAGTTGGCCTTCGGCTTGGCCTACCTGGCGAGGTGGAGGCCGGATCTGATCTATCCGGCGACGGTGATCCTGATGCTATTCGGCGCGGGCGGCGTCTTCGTGGCGCTGAGGAAAGGCCTGGACCTGGAATGTGCCTGCATGGGAACCATACTGCACGTGCCGCTCTCCACGGTGGCGCTGGTGGAGGATCTGGGGATGGCGGCCATGGCGGGTGCGATGATGTGGATGCGCCAAGCAGGCTAGCCCTCCACGGCGTTCTGCTGGCGGGCGATGTCATTCAAAGTAAGCCAGCCGACAAGGCGTCATAGATGCCAACAGGCTGCAGGCGTCGCGCGATCTGCCATGCGAGC
>CBFGPU010000587.1:0-2791 GCA_965650715.1 uncultured Haloferula sp.
GCCGCCGGCGACGGCGAGATAGCGCTTCCAAGTAAAGGCAAGCGGCGAGCTGGAGTTGTAAGTTCCTTCCCTCATGCCCGGTTCGCTTGGCCTCCGCGGTTGGGGTTGAGGGTGGGGGATGTCCCGCTGCCTTGGCCACGCTTCGGCAGGCAGAGCAAGGCTTCCGAGATCAGGAAGAATAACATGGCGACCAGGAAACCGCGCCAGATATCCCGCGAGATGGTCTCGCTCGAAGAAACCCCGCGATCCTCGAAGAAGGTGAAGCCGGTGTCTTGCAGGATGGCATTGAGCGCCCCGCGGGTCAGGACTTCCGGGTCGTCTTCCGCAGCGGGGCGGTTGAGGGCGAGGGTGCGTTCGCCGAAGCGATGGATACCCGCCTCGAAAGCTTCGTTGGAGGAAACCGGCGCGCCGTAGTCATCGACCCGCACGCGGCTCTCGCCGGGACGCGGACTGGCGGCACGGCTGCCGATGTTCGCAAGGTATCCGGCATCGAAGCGCTCGGCACCCTCGGCGATCGCGCGCTGGGCGAGGGGAAGAAGCACATCGGCATCCCCGAGATTCGACCAGGTGTAGTCCGGCAGTGAGCCGACAAACCATGCCGTGCCGCGGTCCACCACCCGGCGGGTCACGAAGGTCTTGCCGTCGTCCCAGCGGGCCAGCACCGCGGACTCGCCCTCGGGCAGGCGCCGCTTCACCGCCTTGAAGCGGTCGGCTGGAATGGGCGTGCCATCCAGCCCGTCGCGCAGCAGGCCGTCGTCATGATCCCAGGAATCGAGAATGAAGAACTTGCCCGCTTCCGATGCGGTGATGGCGGACCACTTGAGGCCGAGGAACTCCGCATTGCTCTCGCCTTGCGGTGCAAAGAAAACGACCTCGCCGCCGTCGACCAGGAAACGGTTGAGGATCTCGGACATCTGCCCGGTGGGCAGGGGGGCGGCCCAGAACACCGCGGCGATCTCGTCCAGTTCCAGCCGCGAGGCTTGGGATGGATCCTTGCGCTCGACCGATTGGCCGCCATGTCCGCCCGGTGCCATGGCGATCGCCAGATAGTCCGCGGCTTCTCCGGGCGGAGCCACCAGCAGGCTCTTCACCGGGCGGGCCGGGCCGTAGGCGAAGAAGGCGGCGTTGTCGCGCAGGTTGCCATCGCCCGGGATCGACAGCCAGCCGTAGCCGGACTCCTGCTGCGGTGGGATCGGCAGGGTCTTGCGGAAGCGGAAGTTCTGTCCCGCCAGCGTGACGTTGGTGGTATTGCGTACGCCGTTGAGCGTCGCGGTGAGCGGCAGGTTGACCGGCGCCGCGGTGTCCTCGCTGCGGGTGATCTCGATATCGAGCACCAGTTGGTCGCCCGCACGGCGGGAGGAAAGAAGGCGGATCGCTTGGTTGGGCGAAGGCTCGCCACCCAGGGATAGGATGCGGATCTTCGGCGGCTGCGGGAGCGATGCAAATGCAGCGCGGACGGACGTCCAGCGGTCGTTCTCCGGCTTCCAATTCGACCTCTGGAGATCGGACGCGATCCACACCTCGGCCCGCCCCGGACTCTCGGTGAGATACTCGGCCGCCCGGCCCGCCAGCGTGGAGAAGTCGGCAGTCGTATCGGTGGCGGCGGTGGACGAGATGCGGTTCAGGACATCCGGACTAGGCACCTCCTGTGGTTGCCCCGAAGCGCTGTCGATCAGGACCAATCGCGTGCCGCTCAAGTCTGCGAGGGCGCCGCGGATGCGCTCGAGCGCCAGATCGCGCCGGGGCACCGTGCCGGATTGCGGGGTCGCCTCCATGCTGGCCGAGCGGTCGAGGATCAGCACGACCAATTCCGGCTTTCCTCCGCCCCATCCGAGCATGCCGCTCACCAGGGGCCGCGCCGCCGCCGTCACCAGCGCCGCCACGCCGAGCGTGCGGCACGTGAGGATCAGGATGTGCCGCAGCTTTTTCTTCCCCCTCGATTCCCGCGTCGCCTTCAACAGGAACTGCATCGCCGCCCACATGACGGTCTTGTGCCGCCGGCGGTTGAGGAGATGGATGATGATCGGGATGCTCGCGGCGAGCAGGCCCCAGAGCATCGATTGTTGGAGGAAGGTCATCGCCTATGAATGTCCCTTCTTCGGGAGACGCGCGGTGAGGAAGTCTCTTAGAAGCGGCTCAAGCGGAGTGTTCGTCGGGACGAGTTGGTAATCCGCGGCAGCGTCGTGGCACTTGTTGCGGGTCGTTGTTAGAAATTCCCGGAGGGCACTGTGGTACTCGTCCGCGATCAAATTCGGCTCCACCACCAGCGAAGTTCCATCTTCCATGTCGACGAAGCGGTGGGGCCGGTCGAACTCGAAGCCAAGTTCCTGCGGGTCCATCAGGTGGAAGACGCAGATGTCGTGCTTGCGGTAGCGCAAGTGTTGGAGGGCATCCGAGAAGGCCTGCGAGTCGGTGAAGAGATCGGAAAGGATCACCACGAAGGCGCGCTGCCCGATCTTCTCGGCGATGGTGTGGAGGGCGGGAACGAGTCCGGTATCGCCGGACGGCTGAAGCTTGCCGAGAGTATCGAAGATGTGCTGGAGGTGCGCCGGGCGGCGGCTCGGAGGTACTTCCAGGTGGAGCTTGTCCGTGCAAACGGAAAGTCCTGCCGCATCGCCTTGGTTCACTAGCAGGTAAGCCAGCGACGCGGCGATCCGGTTCGCGTAGGAGATCTTCGATTCCCCCTGCCCGTGGAACGCCATCGAGCCGGAAGCATCGACCACGAAGTAGGCCCGGAGATTCGTGTCCGCTTCGAATTCCTTGATGTAAAATCGGTCCGATCGCGCGAAGG
>CBFGPU010000588.1:0-2784 GCA_965650715.1 uncultured Haloferula sp.
TTGAAGGAAGCCATCCTTGCGCTGAAGAAGGAGCGCAATGCCGTGATCCTCGCGCACAATTACCAGACGGGGGATATTCAGGATCTTGCGGATTACGTGGGGGATTCGCTGGGGCTGGCTTACCATGCGAAGGAGACGGATGCGGATGTGATCGCGTTTTGCGGGGTGCATTTCATGGCGGAGACGGCGAAGATCGTGAATCCGGGGAAGATCGTGGTGCTGCCGGACAAGGATGCGGGTTGCTCGCTGGAGCAGTCCTGCCCGGGGCCGGAGCTGGAGGCCTTCCTGCAGGCCCATGCGGAGAAGAATTACTACGTGATCGCTTACATCAATTGCTCGGCGCACGTGAAGTCGCTCTGCGACGTGATCTGCACCTCGGGCAATGCGGTGAAGATCGTGAACAAGGCGCCGGCGGACCGGCCGATCCTGTTCGTGCCGGATGCGAATCTGGGGGCCTGGGTGATGGAGCAGACGGGGCGGAAGATGGATTTGTGGCAGGGGTCGTGTTACGTCCACGTGGAGTTCACCCGCGATTCGATCAACCGGATCAAGGCGGAGTATCCCGGTGCGCTGGTCGTCGCGCACCCGGAGTGCACCACGGCCGTGCGCCTGCTGGCCGACGAGGTTTGCTCGACGGAGAAGATGATCGCCTTCTGCAAGAACGCGCCGGTGAAGGACATCATCGTGGTCACCGAGAGCGGCATGCTCCACCGGCTGCGGAAGGAGTGCCCGGACAAGAACCTTATCGCCGGTCCCACCGACCGCTGCGCCTGCGCGGATTGCCGCTACATGAAGATGAACACGCTTCAGAAGCTGCACGATTGCCTGGAGAACCTCGAGCCGCGGGTGGAGATCCCGGAGGAGATCCGCAAGCGGGCGGAAGCGCCCTTGCTGCGGATGCTGGAGCAGTCGAAGTGAGCGGGGAGGGGTGGGACGACAGGAGTGTCGCCGGTCCTTATGGCGGCCGGAAGAGCCCCGTTCCCGCGCTACGCGGGCAAAGCCGCCTGCGGCCCGTCCGCCCGACGCATCCTGAGCGGCACCCGGCGCTCCACGAAGAGGAGCATCGGTATGCACAGCAACAAGCAAAGCGTCGCGCTCCCTGCCAATCCCAAAGCCATCCGCGTCCCGTCCGGCACCCGCTGCGGGGCGTCCTCCGGCGGATCCACGTACACCAGCGACGGCGCTTGCGCGGATGCATCGCCATGTGCCGAGCGCCAGGCGTGCGCCACCGCCAGCACCATCCGCCGCGCCTCCTCCGCATCCCCGCTGCGGGCTTCCAGCTTCACCAGTTCCGGTCCCGCATTCGGCGTCACCGTCACGCTCGACCACAGCGAATAGGCTGCCATGGGATCGTTCCGGCCGCCTTCCGCCGCCAGGCTCCGCGCGGCCTGTTCCATCACCGCCGGGGATTTCATGCTCTCGATCGCGGCGGTGCCGCCCTCGGCCGCCCGCACCAGGGCCACGCTCCGGTAGGTCGCCGGCACCGCCCACACGATCCCCGAGCCGAGCCCCCACATCGCGAAGGGCAGCCCGGTCAGGACGGTCAGCACCGTGATCCAACGCCGTGATTGCCAACACGCAGTCGCAGCCGAGGCCTTCCGCAAGGCCCGGACGATGGTCCCGCGCAGGGCCGCGGGGGTGGGGATGCTCCACTTGTTAGAAACCATTTCAGCTTCTCAGACCTACACTCTCGTCCGGAGTTCAAAAAAATCCCGAAATTCAACCAAACCTTACCTGATATTTAATAAAACTTTAGGAATCCCGAAGTGGGAAGGGGCGGAGGCCCGTCGCTCGCGGCATCCGCTCCTCTCCTTTATTCGGTGCTCCGCTCGGCCCGCCCCGCTTCGGCGCCTGCGCCCCGTTCGCGCGCCCCCGAAATCTCATCGAATTCCTTGACACCCCCCGGTCCCTTCGGCTTTCTTCCCGCCCGCCTGCGCCGCAAGGCACGGCCAAAGCACCCATAGCTCAATTGGATAGAGCGTCTGACTACGGATCAGAAGGTTAGGAGTTCGAGTCTCTTTGGGTGTGCCACTTTCAAGGCCCTGCAACTGAAACGGTTGCAGGGCTTTTTTTTGCCGGCGGCGGAGGGGCAAGGGTCACCCATCCCGCAGGGATCGGCCGGGCGTGGAGTTCCATCGGGTGGCTCAGGCCGGTTTCCTGGCGGTGAAGACGACGTAGCGCATCGCACCGGTGAGATAGGCGATCCAGATCCGTATCAGGGTGATCGCGAAGATCCGGTTTCTCCCGAAATTGCCAAGCAGGTAACGCCGCAGCGAAGGATCGGTGAAGAAGCCGGTGAAGGTGCGGCGGATGCAGATCGGCCAAGTGCGGCGGACCTTGCGGCTGAGGTCTTCCTCCGATTCCATGGCGAGCCTCGCATCCGCGATCCAGCGGTGATAGTCCGCGGCGTTGCCCATGCCGACCAGGCAACCCTCCCGGCAGATCGGTTCCAACAGGTGGCGGACTTGCCAAGGGGAGGTGCGGGGCCCTGCCATCCACGCGCAGATCACGAGCCGGCCACCCGGCACCAGCACCCGTGCCATCTCGCGTAGGCCGTAAGCAACATCGGGCAGGTGCTCGGTGCTTTCGATCGCGATCACCGCGTCGAACGATGCCGCGGGAAGGTCATTGTCCATCCAATCGCGGAGGATGAAGCCGGGGTTGTCCCCGCCGTGCGCGATCGCGCCTTCATACTGTTTCCGCGAGACCGTCACCCCCGTGACCTGCGCCCCGTAGTCGCTGGCGAGCAAGCGTGCCGTGGCCCCGTAGCCGCAGCCGAGGTCG
>CBFGPU010000589.1:0-2780 GCA_965650715.1 uncultured Haloferula sp.
TGGGGCCCGATGTCGGCCCTGGCCATGGCGGCCGTGGACGTCGAGCCCACCGGCTCGTTGAGGAAACGGATCGGCTCGCGCGAGACGAGATCGCCGGCGAGGCGGTGGTGATCGATCACCTCCACGATCTCGGACTCCTCCACACCGGTCACGGCTTGGGCGAACTCGTTGTGATCGACCAATGCCAGGCGGGTGCGCGGCGGGTCGATAAGATCGGATTTCGAGAGCACGCCGACCATTTCCTTCGTGATCGAGTCCTCCACCGGGAAGAGATCCTGCTCCAGCGGAGCGAGGCTCTTCCGCAGCCGCGACACGGGCTCCGAGCCCGCGATGGTAATGAAGTCCTTGTCCATCACGTGCCGCACCGTGCGCGAGCAGCGGATCAGAGTGGAGGAACTGGCGGTATCCTGCGAGCAGAGCAGGACCACCACGCCGCGCTTTTTGGCGAGGTCCCGCAGGGCCGGTTCCACGCCGTTGCCGCCGGTGACGAGCAGCGCGCGCGCTCCGTTCTCGATCGCGTAGTGCTGCACCACCGGGCGGTCGCCGCAGATCACGAGGAAGCGGTTCACATTGCCTTCCTTGGCCGCGAGCTTGAGGCGGCGCTCCACGGTGGACTGGGACGATGCGCCGACCAGGAGGATCAACTCCTCCTCGTCATCGCTGACCGGCATCTCCGCGCCCACACTCTCCGCCTGCAGGGTCACGGCGATCTTCGAAAGCGAGACATTCACCGTGCGGACCTGGATGCCGCTCGCATCGCCGGGCACGAGGAGCTCCAGCAGGTCGAGGTAACGGAGCATCCCGTGGACCAGTCCCTCGCCATCCACCACCGGCACGCAGCGCACGCCGCTGGCAAGCATCCGACGGTAGGCGACCAGGAAGGTATCGGTGGGCGCGACCTGGACCACATCCCGGCGGCAGATCATGCCTGCCGTGGCGCGCACGTCCATGACCAGCGGCGGGGTTTCGATCCCGGCCTGCTCCAGCACCCACGCCGTTCGCGCCGGGACGTCACCGCAACGCGCGGCGACTGCACCGGGCTCGCCGGTGGCACGCAGCAGCGCGGCATTCCCGATCGCGGAGCAGATGGCATCCGTGTCCGGATTCTTGTGGCCGATGACGTAGAAGGGCAGGCTGCGGCGGGGCGGTTCCATGTGGAGGGAGAAGGTCCGAGCTCGAAGTTCCAAGATCCAATGAGGACAGCGGGCGGCGGGATAATCGATGACTTATGTGGATGCGCAAGGAAGGGATGTGTTCTCCGGACGGCGCTTCACATCCGCTCGGGGCAGCGGATGCCGAGGAGGCCGAGACCATGGACCAGCACGCGGCTGGTGAGTTCGCAGAGCAGGAGGCGGCTGTTGCGCACCTCTTCCGCCGCCTTGAGCACGGGGCATGCCTCATAGAAGGAATGATAGGCCCGGGCAAGTTCGAGCAGGTAGTTCGCGAGAAGGTTCGGACGGTGGTCGTCGAGAATCGACGGGACGATCTCGCCATAGCGGGCGAGGTGCCGCGCCAGATGGATCTCCGCATCCTCCGTGAATGACGGACGGACCGAGCCAAGATCGACCTCCTCCGCGGCCTCTTCCAGCTTGCGGAAGATCGACCGGCAGCGCACCACGCTGTTCTGAAGATAAGGAGCGGTGTCGCCTTGAAGCGCGAGCATCTTCTCCAGATCGAACACGTAGTCGGAGAGGCGGTGATGCGCGAGTTCGGTGAACTTCACCGCGCTGATCCCGATGATCTCCGCCAGTTCGGCCCGCTCCGCGTCGGTTTCCACCCGGCTCCTCTCGGCCACGGCGGTGGTAGCAGCGGTCACGGCGTCATCGAGGACATCCGAGAGCTGCGGCAAATCGCCGGCCCGCGTCTTCAACGGCTTGCCGTCAGTGCCGAGGATCGTCCCGAAGGAGATATGCCGGAGATCCATCTCTTCCATGCCGAGCCTGCCGGCGACCGCGAAGAGCTGGTTGAAGTGCTGCGCCTGGCGGTGATCGACCACATACCACGCGGCATCCGCCTGCCAGTCCTTGCGCCGGAACTCCACCGTGGCGATGTCCGTGGTGGCGTAGTTGTAGGCACCGTCGCTCTTGCGGACGATCATCGGGTAGTCGGCCCATTCGCCATCCTTGCGGATGAGGAAGGGATCCTTGGCCGGATCGGCGGGCACGCCGTTCGAAAAGATGCAGATGGCACCCTCGCTCTCACGGGCCACGCCCTCGGCGAGCAAGCGGTCCACCAGCGGCGCGAGCGCGTCGTTGTAGGCGCTTTCGCCGAGCCAGTGATCGAAATCCACGTCGAGCCGCTCGTAGATCCGGTCGAGACCGGCCCGGGAAAGCTCGATGCAGCGCTGCCAGATCGCGAAATTCTCCTCGTCGCCCTGCTGGAGTTTCACGAGTTCCTGGCGGCACGCCTCGCGGATCGAATCGTCCGCCTTGGAGGAATCGCTCGCATGGCGGTAAAGCCGGAGAAGTTCCTGCAGCGGGTCTTCCAAGAGGGCCTGCTCGTCGAGCCCCTGCTTCCAAGCCCAGGTCACCATCCCGAACTGGGTGCCCCAGTCGCCGATGTGGTTGTCCGTGATCACCCGGTGGCCGAGGAAGCGCGCGATCCGCGCCAGCGAGTCGCCGATGATGGTGGAGCGGATGTGGCCGATGTGCATCGGCTTGGCCACGTTCGGCGCGGAGAAGTCCACGACGATGGTGCGCTTCGCGGCCGCCTCCGGCACGCCCAACCGGGGGTCGGCGAGTTGCTCCTCGGCCCGGGCGGCGAAGGTGGCGGGCGAAATG
>CBFGPU010000590.1:0-2770 GCA_965650715.1 uncultured Haloferula sp.
CCCGCGACGCGCTGCACCTGCTGGCCCTGGAGGATTTCGAGGCCCGGCGCGCCTCCTGTGACCAGCATTTCCTGCGGCAAGGGGTGACCTTCAACGTCTATCACGACGACCGGGGCACCGAGCGGATCTTCCCCTTCGATCCGGTGCCGCGGGTGATCCCGGCGGACGAGTGGGACCATCTGGAGGCGGGCCTGACCCAGCGGATCATCGCGCTGAATCTCTTCCTGCACGACATCTACCACGAGCAGCATATCCTGCGGGACGGGATCATCCCGCGCTTCTACATCGAGGAAGCGAAGCACTACCGGCCGGAGTTCCGCGGGATGAACGTGCCGAAGGACATCTACATCCATATTTGCGGGAGCGACCTGATCCGCGGCGGGGACGGGACCTACTACGTGCTTGAGGACAACGGCCGCTGTCCCTCGGGTGCTTCCTACCTGTTGGAGAACCGGAACGCCCTGAAACGGGCCTTCCCGAGCCTGTTCGAGTCGCTCGGGGTGCGGCCTGTGGATGCCTATCCGCGCGAGCTGCTGGACATGCTCCACCACGTCTCCCCGCACCGCGAGGGCGAGCCGGTCTGCGTGCTGCTGACGCCGGGGTGCTACAACAGCGCCTACTTCGAGCACTGCTACCTCGCCCGCGAGATGGGGATCGAGATCGTGGAAGGCCGCGACCTGGTCGTGATGGACGACTTCGTTTACATGCGCACCACCAAGGGGCTCGTGCGGGTGGACGTGATCTACCGGAGGATCGACGACGATTTCCTGGACCCGACCGTGTTCCGGAAGGATTCGGTGCTCGGGGTGCCGGGGATCATGAGAGCTTATCAAGCAGGGAACGTGGCGCTGGCGAATGCCGTGGGAACCGGCGTGGCGGACGACAAGGTGATCTACTACTTCGTTCCGAAGATCATCGAATACTACCTCGGCCAGGATCCGATCCTTCCGAACGTGCCGACCTATCTCGCGTCGGAGGAAAGCGACCGCAAGTACATCCTCGAGCATCTGCCGGAACTGGTGGTGAAGGCGGCGAACGAGTCCGGCGGCTACGGCATGCTGATGGGCCCCTCGGCCAGCCAGGAGGAGATTGCCAGGTTCAAGGACAAGATCATCGAGGATCCGCGGAATTTCATCGCCCAGCCGGTGGTGTCCCTGTCCCGCTCGCCGACCTGGTGCGAGGGGAACATGGAAGGCCGCCACATCGACCTGCGCCCCTACATCATCTACGGCAGCGACGTGAAGATCGTGCCCGGCGGCTTGACCCGGGTGGCCCTGCGCAAGGGCTCGCTGGTGGTCAATTCCTCCCAAGGCGGCGGCAGCAAGGATACCTGGGTCTTGAAATAACTTTCCGACATGCTCTCCCGCGTTGCCAATAGCCTTTACTGGATGGTCCGCTACATCGAGCGGGCCGACAACCTCGCCCGTCTGATCGAAGTCAACGGCCAACTCCTTCTCGACCACGAGCGGCTCGACAGCGAGCGCCTGCGTGCCTTCTGGAAGCCGATCATCCTCAGCACCGGGGATGAAGCCCTGTTCTCCGACCTCTATAGCGAGGCCGGGAGCGCGGAGGTGATCCGCTTCCTGACCGACGACCGGAAGAATCCGAACAGCATCGTCTCGTCGATCGCGCAGGCCCGCGAGAACGCGCGGATGGTGCGCGACCAGCTTTCGGAAGAACTGTGGGAGGAACTGAACTCGCTCTACCTGTTCATCAATTCGCGTGACGGCGAGCTGCTGCTCGCCGCCGATCCCACGCGCTACTACGAGACCATCCGGCGGGCCACCTTCACCTTCCATGGCATCGCGGCGGCGTCGATCGCGCGGAGCGAGGCGTGGGAGTTCATGGATCTCGGCCGGCACCTGGAGCGGGCGGACAAGACGACCCGCTTCCTCGATATCACCGGCTTCCTGCCGGAAGAGGAGGTGCCCTCCAACGGTGCGGCGACTTTCCATTGGACGGCCATCCTGCGTTCCTGCGGCGCGCTCGGGGCGTTCCGTGCCGGCCACCGCGGCGAGCCGACTCCGGACAGCGTGGTAAATTTCCTGATGTTCTCGCCGGCCTTCCCGCGCTCGGTCCGCTTCTGCGTGGACCGCATCGACCGGAACCTGCACCGGATTTCCGGTTCTCCCCGCGGGACCTATACGAATGACGCGGAACGGGTGGCCGGGCGCTTGCTTGCGGAACTCGCCTACGGCTCGACGGAAGAAGTGTTGGAAGGCGGGCTGCACGTCTATCTCGACCAGACGCAGGAGAAGTTCAATGCGATCGGCGAGGAACTATTCCGCACCTACGTCCTGCTGCCGGATGCGAACGACGCCCGTCCGCCGATCCCTGCCGCGAACATGACTGCGGTTGTCGCTTGGCAAATGGCCCAGCAGCAGCAGTGATCCGCCGCGACGAATTCACCTGCCTTGAATCTTTCACCTCCTGAACTTGTTGCGCGCCCTGCGCCGACCCCCGGACCGATGGCACAGCCGCTGCAGCCAGGCCCCATATTCCGCGTGCTCCATCGCACCGTGTTCGACTACGACGCGCCGGTGCGGGACAGCTTGAACACGCTGCATCTGGAGCCGCGGACCTTTCCCTTCCAGCGTACCTTGTCGGCGGTGGTGAAGGTTCTGCCTGCCACCCGGGTGAGGCGCTTCCACGATCTCTTCGAGAACATCACCCACCACTTCGAAGTCCCGGGCGATCACCGCCGCCTCGAGATCGAAAGCCGCATCCGCATCCAGAACCTGCCGCTGGTGGTGCCGGAATCCGACCAGCG
>CBFGPU010000591.1:0-2768 GCA_965650715.1 uncultured Haloferula sp.
TCTCGAGCTCGAGTTGCTGCGGGCTGACCGGTTCGGCCTCCAATCCGGGTTCCGAGTCTCCCGGCGACTTGCCATTATCCCTTTGCCCGGCGGTTTCCGGGGTCGGTGGCGGTGGCGGCGGCACCATCGCGAGCAACTCTCCGGGCGTGGGGATGCGCAGGATCTGGCCTATGACAATGCGGTCGTCCTTCAGATCATTGAACTGCTTCAACTGTGCCGCCGTCATGTTGAACTTCCGGCCGATCTTGATGAGCGCGTCGCCTTTCGCCACCTCGTAGGTTGCCGGGCGCCCCTCTGCGGGGGCGGCCGCATCGGCTCCGGACGGACGGGGTGCCAGCGATTCCGGAAGCGGCATCCCCCACTCCCCTTTCTCCGGAGGGGCGACACTCCACTTCCAATTCACCGCTTCCTCGAGCCCGGGTTCGATCTTGGGTGGAGCCGTCTTCGATGGAGCGACCGGTTCCGCTGCCAAACTGCCGTGAGCCATCACCCCGCAGGCCACGATTTGCGCCGGGAAACGCATCATCATACCTTGCATGATGACCAAACTACCCGCGTCGGGATCAGGCGCAAACGAAGAATCCCCCAGGGTATATCGGCAGAGTCAGGCGAACAGATTCCGGTCCAAGGTGCGGTATTGTATCGCTTCCAACACGTCGTCGGGCCGGATGCTTTCGCTGCCGCCGAGATCGGCGATGGTGCGGGCGACCTTGAGGATGCGGTCGTGCGCCCGGACCGAGAAGTTCATCTGTTCCATCGAGTGCTCCAGATAGGTGGCACCCATGCTGTCCAGTTTGCAGTGCTCACGGACGAGGCGGGGCGGCATGGACGCATTGGTGATCGTGCTCCTCCCTTTGAAGCGGCTTTGCTGCCGTCTCCGCGCGGCACGTACCCGCTCGCGGACGAGCTCGGAAGATTCGCCGCCCGAGGCATCGGAAGACAACTCCCGGTAGTCCACGAGTGGAACGTCGACATGCAAATCGACGCGATCCAACAAGGGCCCGCTGATGCGTTGCCGGTAAGTCTCGATCTGGCGGCTGCTGCACCGGCAGGCGCGCTTCGAGTCGCCGTAATATCCGCAAGGGCAGGGGTTGAGAGCGCAAACCAGGAGAAACCTGGCGGGAAAGGTCAAGGATCCCGCGGCACGGGAGATCGTGACGGTGCCATCTTCCAGCGGCTGACGCATTACCTCCAGGGTGCTCCGGCGAAACTCGGGGAGCTCATCCAGGAAGAGGACGCCGTTGTGGGCCAAGGATACTTCCCCGGGGCCCGGGTTGGAACCTCCGCCGAGGAGGCCCGCATCCGAGATGGTGTGATGGGGGGACCGGAAAGGACGTGTGGAAAGCAGGGCCCGCTTCGGATCGAGCAGCCCGGTGATGGAGTGGATCTTCGTGGTCTCGATCGCCTCGTCTTCCGTCATGTCGGGCATGATCGTCGCCATGCGTTTGGCCAGCATCGACTTGCCCGTGCCCGGCGGGCCGACCATCAGGACATTGTGATTTCCCGCCGCGGCGATTTCCAGAGCGCGCTTCACATGGTGCTGCCCCTTGACCTCGTCGAAATCGACTTCGTAGCTGCGATGGGAGTCGAAGAATGCGCGACGGTCCAGGGTGAACGGCAGGATCGTCTCTTCGCCCCGGAGGAACTTCCATGCCTGATAAAGCGAGCGGATCGGAAACACCTGCACGCCGTCCACGATCGCAGCTTCCGGGGCATTCGCTTCCGGAACCAGAATCCGCGTGCGTCCGCAGCGCTTTGCTTCCAGCGCGATGGACAAGACGCCCTTCACCGGGCGCACTTCGCCGTCCAGGGCCAGCTCCCCGACAATGCAGCAATCGTCGGTTGCCAATTGCAGATTCTCGCTGGCCGACGCCATCGCGAGCGCGATTGGCAGATCGAAGGACGGCCCCTCCTTCTTGAGGTCGGCAGGCGCGAGATTCACGGTCTTCGTGCCATCCGCAAGATGGAGCGCCGAGGCGCTGATGGCGGAGATCACACGCTGCGATGACTCCCGCACCGCCGCATCAGGCAGGCCGACGACTATCACGAGAGGTTTCTCCGAGCCCCGGACATTGACTTCAACTTCGACCTCCAAGGCATCAACACCCCGCAGGGCGGCAGAATACAGACGGGTAATCATGCGAACACCCCGACCGTGAAACGGGCGGCAGACGGTGACAAGGAGGAAAGATGCGGATGCCCTCCCCCGCCCGCGAGGGGAACCGACCGATTCCGCACTAGACAAACCGATCCGAGGGTCTACAAAAATGTGCAGGTAGATCCAACGAAATGGCATCGAAGCGCAAACCCCTCGATTTCGAGAACCTCAGCCGGCGCGAGCGGGAGGTGATGTATGTGGTGCACCGGCTGAGCGAAGTCTCGGCGGACTCGCTCTGTGAGAACTTGGAGAGCCCGATGACCAATTCCGGAGCGCGGCGGATTCTGGGGATCTTGCACGACAAGGGATTTCTCGCGATGCGTAAGGAAGCGAACCGCTATATTTACCTGCCGGTACTCGATTCCACGGAGGTGGGCTTCGACCTGCTGAAGCGTGCGGTGGGGAGTTTCTTCAATGGCTCCCTGTCACTGGGATTGGCGTCCTTCCTGAAACGCGAGAAAGGAACGCTTCCTCCGGAGGATCGGAAAATGCTGGAGGATATCCTTCGCAAAGCCAAATCCCGCGGGGAGGGCGCTTGAAGCGTCCGGCGCCGAATAAAACGCGTGCTTGATGCTTTGAATTGTGCATTTGATCCGCCATGCACGATCTG
>CBFGPU010000592.1:0-2761 GCA_965650715.1 uncultured Haloferula sp.
CAAGGTGAACCCGAAGACCAGCGTCGCCTGGAAGTTCTGCAGGCCGAAGATCCACCCGCAGGCCAGCGAAGCCATCACCAGCAACTGCGCGATGATGCCGGTGGTCTTCGCGCCAATGCGATCCACCAGCAGGCCCAGAGCCAAGCGCAGCACCGCGCCGCCCAGAATCGGCACTGCAACCATCAATCCTTTCTGGCCCGAGGTAAGGTGCAGGGACTCCGCGATCTGCGGTCCCAACGCCCCCAGGAGCGTCCATACCATGAACGAAAAATCGAAATACAGGAACGCGGTGAGCAGGGTGGGCCAGTGGCCGGAAGACTTGAGATCGCTGAGTTTCATCGGACGATGCATCCGGAGAGCACCGCCCGGGCCATGCCGGTGTAGATGGATCGAAAATCTTCATGGAAGTGTCATGTTTTCCATGAGGCGGCCTCATTGGGTCAGCTCGGCAGGAGCATTTTCTCCGAGGCCCGGAAAAGATCCTGCCGGTAGAGGCGGGTGAGGGGGGCTGCTGTCGTGTCGGGTAGCAATCCCGCGCCCCGCATCCCGGAGAGAAACCATGAGGCCTTGTCCGCCGTCGGGCAATTCAGGTCGGCACCGTAGAAAAGATGGAAATCCGAGGCGTCGAGATTTCCCCGGCCGGAATCGAATACCGGCCCGAGGCTGTTGCGCAGCGTCGCCGGAGAGCAGCCTGTGTAGCTCGGCTTCGCGAGGATGGAGATCAATTCATTCCGGAAGGAAGGATCCTGGCAGACCCGGCAGGCGTGCAGCAGGGCCGCGCCCAGCGCGATGCATTCCTCGCGGCGCTCGTTCACGAATTCCCCCGTTACCAGCAGCACCTTCTCCGGGTGACCGGTTGCCAGCTCCGCGGAAGTCGCCGGGCACCAGCCGGTCCCGCTGAGAATGCTCTCGGAGTTCCATGGTTCGCCCACGCAGTAGCCGTCGATGTGCCCCACCGCGAGATTCCGGGGCATCAGGGGTGGCGGAAGGAAGACGATCTCCGCGTCGCGACCGGGCACGATCCCGTGGCGCCGCAGCCATGCGTGCAGCAGCAGATGGTGGGATGAAAAGCGGTGCGCCGCCGCCAAGGTGAAGGGGCGGCTCTTCTTCCAGCGGTGCGTCAGGTGCGCCGCGAGACCTTCGCCGCTGCGGATCGATTCCGGAGGCAGGTCGCGCGACAGGGTGATGGCATTGCCATGGGCGCTCAGGACCAGTGGCACCGCGATTTCCCGCCGGGTCTTGCTCAGGCCTAGCGCCAGATAGAAGGCTAGCCCGGCGATCGATTGGGCTGCGTCCAACTCGCCGTAGGACAGCATGTCCCGTACGGTGGCCCAGCCCGGCTGGCGCGACAGCTTCACGTTCAGCCCGTAGCTCTTGAAGAGCCCGAGCTCGTGTGCCACCGCCACCGGCGCGCAGTCATTCAACGGAACAAAGCCCAAGCGAACAGGGGAGCGGGATTCGACAGCGACGTGGCCTTCCATTGCGGGAAGGGTAAGCGGAAAGGGTGCCAAGAACGCGGCATTGGCATGTCCCCTGCTGACCATGGCCCGGAATTCCGATGAGATTTGTTCATGACTGACCTGCTGCCCGACCTACGCCAATTGCGCGCCTTTGTGGCCGTGGCCGACGAAGGCAGCTTCACGCTCGCTGCCAAAAAGCTGTTCCTGACCCAGTCCGCCATCAGTCATTCGATGAAGGCTCTCGAGGATAGCCTCGGTTGCCGCCTTCTCGACCGTCTTGGAAAGAAGACCGTCCTTACCGAAGAAGGGGAAGTTTTCCTGCGCCGTTGCCGGCGGGTGCTCGGGGAGCTCGAGGACGCCGGTCGCGAGCTCGACGGCCTCAAGCGCTGGGGCCAGGGCCGCATCCGCATCGGTGCCCCCCACTCGCTCTGCCAATTTCTCCTGCCTACCGTCCTGCGGGAATTCCGCGATTGCTTCCCGCGCTGCGAACCCACCATCGAGGCGGATGACACGTCGAGGCTCCTTGATCGCATCGAGGAGCACGAGCTTGATCTCGTTCTCGGTCTCCTTCCCCGCGGCGGGGCTCCGGAAGGTTACCGCCCCATCTTCCGCGACCGCATGACCTTTGCCGTCTCGCCCATGCATCCGTGGGCGGAGTCGGGGAAGGTCGATCACGACGAGATGTCGCGCGTCCAGTTCATCATCTACGCCCGCGCGACCGAAACCCACCGCTTGATCGAAGAGCATTTCGACAAGCTCGGCGTGCGCACCCGCCAGCCGCTGGTGCTTGGCGACATGGAAGCCATCAAGGGCATGGCCAAGATCGGTCTCGGTGTCGGTATCGTCGCGCCTTGGGTTGCGAAGCGGGAGTTCGACGACGGGTCGCTGGTGGCCATCCCTATCGAAGGGTCACCCATCGAGCGCGAGTGGGGACTGTTCTACAATATCGACCGCAAGCTCAGTCTCATCGAGGAGACCTTCGCCGGCATCGCCGAGATGGTCGGTCGTGAACTCGGCGGCTCCGAGAGCTAAGTCCGGGCCCGGAGCCTGGCAGGGATCGCTCTCCGGGCGGGTCCGGCTCTTGGCGCGCCGCTTCAGCCTGCGGCTTCCAACCCGGTTTCAGCCGTGTCCTCCGCCTCTACCTTGGATCGTTTTTCAGGCAGCCCCTTGGAGCTACCTCTCACCGTCGGCCCCGCGGCCGAAAGGAAAAGGCTCTCCGCCAGATTTGCTGATCTCCTGAAACCGAGAGGACATCTGCGCTCCGGTTCCGCGTGCGCTCCGGTTTGCTCCGCTCGGTTGCG
>CBFGPU010000593.1:0-2760 GCA_965650715.1 uncultured Haloferula sp.
GCGGTGACCGAATCGACGAAGGTCTCGGCGTCGCGCTTGATGTCCTGGGCGCGGTAGACCGAAGCGCGGATGCCGGTGACCTGCACCCTGTCGAGGTCGGTCGCTTCCTTCTTTTCCTTGTCCTTGCCGGGGCAGTCGTCCTTGTCCTTGTCCTTACCGGGCACGAAAGTGGCGGCGAAGGCGGTGGAACCGGCGGCGAGTGCTCCGGCGAGGGCGGCGGCCACGAGTGCGTTCGAGGCTTTCATTGGGTTGCTTCGTTGGTGGTTTTGGTTGGACCCTGAGGCAATAGCTTCCGGGCGCTTTAAATAAGATTCGTCGCCGCACGGATTATTCCAGTGATTTTCGGTGCATCCTGCGGAGGGGAGGCATGCGCTCGTGAAAACTCATGGACCACCCGGCCGGCGTCGGCCAATTTTGGCGCATGACCATCCGGACCATGAGCCCCGGCGAGGAAAGCACCGTCGCCGCCCTGATCCACTCCGCCACGAACGCCTGGTATAAGACCAAGCTAGGTCACGAAATCTTCACCGGGAAGCCGGAGGATTGCAAAATCTTCACCGATACCTACGAACTCCTCGATCCGGGTTGCTGCGTCGTCGCCGAAATCGACGGAAAGATCGCCGGCATCTGTTTCTATCACCCCCGCGAGACCCACGTGGGCGTCGGGATCATGGCCGTTTCCCCGGAGGCGACCGGCACCGGGGTCGGCCGCGCCCTTCTCGACGAGATCATCAAGCGGGCCGAGGATCTGCCGCTCCGGCTGGTATCGAGCGCGATGAACCTCGACTCCTTTTCCCTCTACACCCGGGCCGGATTCGGGCCGGTTGCGGTCTATCAGGACATGCGCTTCCCGGTGGATGCCGAGCTTCCGCCTCCGCCCGCCGGCCCCGGAAGCGTGCGGATGGCGAACGTGAGCCACCTCTTCGGCATGGCCGATCTGGAAGAGGAAATCTCCGGGATCCGGCGGGCAAAGGACCTGGCCCACTTCGTCCGGAACCCGGGCGGCTACTGGAATACCTTCGTTCATATCGATCCCTCCGGGAAAATCGATGGCTGGCTTTCCTCCGTGGATCACCCGGGCTGCCGCATGATCGGTCCCGGGGTGATGAGGGACGAGAATGCCGCCCTGGCCCTCCTGCATGTTCAGCTTTCCCAAGCCCGTGGCGGCTCGCCCGTGTTTCTCATCGGCACGCACGAGTCCTACCTCATTGCAGAACTCTACCGCTGGGGTGCCCGCAATGTGGAAATCCACTTCGCCCAGGTGCGCGGGGCCTTCGCCCAGCCCCAGGGGATCATCATGCCCACCTTCCTCCCGGAGACCGGCTGATCCACCGCGGGGACCTTCAGCTACACAGCGGCGCGCAGAGCCTCACCAGAGCAGGGTCGATCTTGTACTTCGAGTCCACCACCGTGTGGATGGGCAGGTGGCCGAAGGTCCCATCGCGGTAAACCATGATCGCGTTCGTTTCACCGGCTTCCAGCGAATCCACCGCGGCCACCGCGAACTTGTAGGCCATGATCCGGTCGTGGACCGTGGGCGAACCGCCCCGTTGCACGTGGCCGAGCACGGTCAGCCGCGCCTCCATCCCGATCGAGTCGTTGATGTAGCGGGTGGTGTAATCCGCCATCTTGGTACCTTCCGCCACGATCGCGATGATGTGGTCGCGCCCCTCGTGCTTGATCTCGTGCTTGAGCTTCGCGCCGATCTTCTCGAGATCGAAGGGGATCTCCGTGGTGAGGCAGAGCTCCGCGCCGCAAGCCAGCGCACTGACCATCGCGAGATAACCGCAATGGCGGCCCATCACCTCGATTACGAAGGCCCGTGAGAACGAGGTCGCCGTGTCGCGGATCGAGTCCACCGACTGGCGGATCATGTTCAGGGCGGTATCGACTCCGAGGCAGTAGTCCGTGCCCGCGATGTCGTTGTCGATCGTCGCCGGGATCCCGGCGAAGGGCACACCGAAGTCCGCATAGAACTGGTTCAGGGCGCGGAACGAGCCGTCCCCGCCGATCACGATCAGCTTGTTGATTCCCCGCTTCTGCAGGTTTTCGAAAGCCTGCCGCCGGAATTCGAGTTCGAAGAAGCGCTTGGACCGCGAGGAGCGAAGAAAGGTGCCGCCGCGATGTAGAATACCGGAGATCAGCTCGCGGTTGGATTCGACGATCTTGTCGTCGATCAGGCCCCGCAGGCCGTCGTAAACCAGCCACGGCTTGTAGCCACGGCTAGCCGCGTAATCCGCGGCGCATTTGATCGCGGGGTTCATTCCCGCCGCGTCCCCGCCGGATGTGAAAATTGCGATGCCTTCGCTCATTGGGTGCGGGCGGAAGGAAGGGGACCGCCCGGCCGCTGGCAAGCACGGGATGTGCCGCAGACCGTGCAAGTTGCAACCGTGCGACTTGCAATGGAGGCAGGTTGCATGGCGAAAAAATAGCAAATCCTGCCACCGGATTCCAAATTTTGCTGATTGCCAACGGGTTGCGTTGCGAGCCCGAGATTGGCCGGTTTCGTGCAATAGAACGATTCCAGTAACCCACGACGCTCATGCTCCACTGGACCATCACATTTTTGATTCTAGCGCTCATCGCGGGTCTCCTCGGCTTCACAGGAATCGCTGGCGCAGCAGTGGGAGTCGCCAAGGTGCTGTTCTTCGTCTTCCTCGTTCTGCTCGTGATTTCCGCGCTCTCGAATGCCTTGCGCGGGAAAGCCCCCTGACAGGAGCCGGATGACAAAAAAACTTTCCCCCGTGTAATGACGAAAAA
>CBFGPU010000594.1:0-2733 GCA_965650715.1 uncultured Haloferula sp.
CGCCAGCCTCTGGGCGGCAGGCCTCTGAGCCGCGCCTATTTCCCGCCCCACTCGCCGAAAGACCGGAACTTCGCGTAGCGGGCTTCGAGCAGTTCCTCCGTCGAGAGCTTCGACAACTCGTCGAGGTGGGAAAGGATCGTGTCCCGGAGAGCTCTGGCCGTTCCGGCGTGATCGTGATGGGCACCGCCGGAGGGTTCCGGGATGAAGCCGTCGATCAGCCCCAGCTTCAGGAGGTCGGGGGCGGCGAGCTTCATCGCCTCCGCCGCCTCCGGAGCATGCTTGCGGTGCTTCCAGAGAATGGCGGCACAGCCTTCCGGACTGATGACCGAATAGTAAGCGTTCTCCATCATCAGCACCCGGTCGGCCACGCCGATCCCGAGCGCCCCGCCGGAACCGCCTTCGCCGAGCACGATCGCAATGACCGGCACCTTCAGCAGCATCATCTCGCGGAGATTGAAGGCGATTGCCTCGGCGATATTCCGCTCTTCCGCGCCGATGCCCGGATAGGCTCCCGGGGTGTCGATCAGGGTTATCACGGGCAGCCCGAATTTCTCCGCCAGCTTCATCAGCCGTAGCGCCTTCCGGTATCCCTCCGGGTGGGCGCTGCCGAAGTTGCGCTTCAGATTTTCCTTCGTATCGCGGCCCTTCTGGTGACCGACCACCACCACCCGCTTGCCGCCGATGCGGGCGAAGCCGCCGGGCATGGCATGGTCATCCCCGATGCGGCGATCCCCGTGGAGCTCACAGAAATCCGAAAATGCGTGGGCCAGATAATCGAGCATGAAAGGCCGCTGGGTATGACGGGCGATCTGCACGCGTTGCCAAGGGGTCAGGTTATCATAGATCTGCTGGCGGGTCTCCGCCAGCTTGGACTCGATCTTGGCGATCTCGTCGGACATGTCGATGTTCTGCGAAGCGGCCTTGGAGCGGAGCTTGTCCAGCTCCCGCTCGAGTTCCGCGATGGGCTTTTCGAATTCCAACAATTGCATGCGCTTGGGAAAATGGGATGGGGCCGGGGCGGGGAAAAGCTAGGGGGTGATCGGACGGATTTCCACCTCATTCCCCGGCCGGAGCAACAGGGCGAGTTCTTCGGCATCCTCCACCGCAAGATGGAAGCCGGGACCCGGCGACAAATCCTCCCTGGTCCGGACTTCCGCCGCGGGGTCGATCGACCGGATCTGCAGCGAGGATTTCTCGAGTGCGAAGACCTTCTCCGATTCCCGGTAATTCTTCATTCCGGGTGTGACCCGGCGGTCCCCGGCGATTCCGGCCTTCGATGAAATCTTGGTTCGCAGTCCGCCCTTCTGGCTACCCAGATCCATGGAAACAAGGGGGTACTCCCTGATGAAACGACCGCCCTCCCAGAGCGAAAGCGTCTTGCGGGCGGGCTCGATGAGCACCCGTAGCTCGAGTGGCATGACCACCAGTTCCTCACCCGGCCGCAGCCCCTGCAGGTCCATGAGACCGTTCAGGTGCATGATGCAGTCGAGGGTCGTCTTGTGCTTGGCGGCGATTCCCAGAAAGGACTCTCCCGGCCGGACGACGTGAATCTCCTTGCCGTCCATGTGGGCGGCGGAAAGCAGGTCGTCGAGGTTCATCTCACCCACGATCCGGCGGGCTTCCGGTGCCGATTTCGAGCGCGGGTAGATGTTCACGACCATCAACAGGCGTTCGCGCGCCGAGGCGAGATCCCCCACGGCGATCAACTCCCTGGCCTTCTCGAAAACCTTCGCCCCGGGATCGATCTCCGGCAGGGAGGCATCGGCCTGCGGCAGATTTTCGATCGGCTTCGGCTCGAACTGCACCGGCACCAGTTGCGCGAAAATACCCCCCAGAGGCTCCCGCTGGACGTGCCACGCCAGCATCAGGGTGAAAACGGTGACCCCGAGGACCACCACCCCCGCTATCAGCTTGATCAAAGTCCACAGTCGCATCCCCGGGCGCGTTCTATCAGAGCAGTCCCCGCCTGTGGAAGTCGAAGCGGTTGATCGGCCACGATTGGCGGATCATCTCGAAGGCGAACTTGAAAATCGAAACCTCCCACGCATCATCCACGCCCTCGATCACCGCGCGGGCGGGATTGCCGAGGCGGCGCGCCTCCTCCAGCACGCGGTTGCGCACCGCCTCCATGGAATCGTGGATGATCTCCTCCTGCACCCGGCCGCTGCGGAAACGGAAGCCATAGCGCAGGAAGGCGAGGTCATTGCCCTCCTCTTTCCACTTTTCGATCAGCGCATCCATCCGCTCCCGGGCCTTGTCGCCGAAACCTTCCAGTTCGATCTCCTGCATCGATTCCGGCCTCAGGATGCGTGGCCGCATCGCCTCGACCTCCCCCGTCCGGACACGGATCTGCCCGGCGTGGTCCATCAGCTCGCTCAGGAGCTGGAATTCGAACCGCGTGTCGCCGAAGGTGTCGATCCGCCGGTCGGGCTCCAGCAGGACCTTCGTCACCTCCATCGCATACTGGATGTTGTCGGGCGAATGCATGTTTCGGGTGTCAGAGAACCTCTAACCCGGATTGGCGCAAAAAAAAGGCAGACTCACCCGGAGTCCGCCCTTTCCTTTGAAAAAGCTGCGCCGAGCGATCGGGCTCAGCTCTGGCTCTTGATGTAGGTCACGACATCGCCCACGGACTGGAGCTTTTCGGCTTCCTCGTCCGGCACTTCGATCTCGAACTCTTCTTCGAAAGCCATCACGAGTTCGACCGTGTCAAGGGAGTCGGCACCGAGGTCT
>CBFGPU010000595.1:0-2731 GCA_965650715.1 uncultured Haloferula sp.
GGAACCAGCGGCCCTCTTCAAGCTCGGTCATGTCGAGCGTGATCTCGTCGCCGATGCCGAGCCCCATATCCTTGGCAATTTGCTCCTCCAGGGAAAGGGGCACCGGCCCCCCTCCGGTCGGGATCGTCTTGTGCCACTCCCCTGCGACCAGGGTCTCGGTGGGATTGAGGTAGTCCCGGTAGGTCGAGCGGAACTCGCGCCGGGCAACCCAGCGGGGGATGCCCTTCGCTTCCCGCACCGGCACGCCGCGCACCGACTCGATCCGCATCGTGATCATCGGCGCGGACTCCAGCAGCGGCAGGCCCTGCTTCTCCAGCAGTTGCTTCACCCCGTCCACCTGGTCCGGTTGGACATCGACCAGATAGAGATTCGGGCTCTCCGCAGACTGGGTGATGTCGAGGCGGCGGTTGATCAGGGTGCCCGCGAGCAGGATCGTCACCAGCAGGAAGGTCCCGAGTCCCAGCGAAAGCAGAAAGAGCAAGGTCTGGTTGCGCGGGCGATGGAGGTTGGAAATGCCTTGCCGCAATAGATAGGGCCAAGCGGGACGCACCAGCTTGCGGGTGACCGCCATCAGCAGCTTGGCCACCAGTGCCAGCACGGCGAAGGCCACGGCCAGCCCGCCGATCAGGGCCAGCGCGCGCTTCCAATCCGAGTCGTTGTTGAAGGCCAGCAGAACCAACAGGCCACCCAACAGGAGGTAGACCGGGATTGCCCGCAGTGGACGACCCTCGAGCGTGGCACCGCTGCGCAAGGTGGCGGCAGGGGAAATGCGCCGGATCTTCAGCAGCGGCAGCAGGGCGAAACCGCAGCACACCGCGAAACCTGCCGCGGTGGTCTGCGCCACGACCATCCACTCCGGCGAGGGGTTCACTTCCAGCGGAAGCTGGCCACGGAACGCATACAGGACTCCAGTCTGGAGGGCGATGCCCAGAAGCGCGCCCGCAATAGCTCCGATCAGTCCCAAGGCCCCGGCTTGGGCGAAGTAGATGGCACAGGCAAGATGCCGCGGACAGCCGAGACAGCGCAGGATGGCGATGGTCGGAACGCGGCGGCTGACATGGGCGTGGACGGCACCCGCCACGCCGATGGCCCCGAGCACGAGCGAGGCGAGCGCGATGATGCCGAGGAAGCGTTGGAAGTTGTCGAGCGCGTCGCCGAGGTTCTCACGCCGGTCCTCGGGGATCTCCAAGCGCCACGGGGCATCGGCGAAGTCGGCCCGGATCCGCACCTTGGTGCCTTCCGCCGACTGTCCGGGCGGAAGTTCCAGATGCACGGCGTGCGAAGCCATGCTGTTGGTTCCGAGCAGGCCGCTCCCGGTTGCCTCTGCAAGCCGCGTGTAGGCTTCCGGCGCGAAACCGCTGAAACGGCTGGAACGCGGCGCGGGCTTGATCACCGCCCCGAGGATCGGAAGGCGGCTTTTGCCGAGTACCACCATGTCTCCGGGCCGCGCTTGGAATTGGTCGAGCAGCGCCTGCTCCAGCAGGATTCCCGGCTCCGTTTGAAGTCGCAGCCACGCATCGGACGGATTCGTCTCCACCTTGCCGTAGAACGGGTAGTCGCCCTCGATGCCCCGGATCTGGAGCAGGCGCGCCGACCCGTTGGGAAACTTCACCATGGAGGGGAAGCTGACCTCGCGGCTCGCGTGGGCAGCGATGCCTTTGAGGCGGATGTAGTCGTCCTCGGAGATGGCCCGCCGCGAGGTGATCTGCACGTCCGAGCCGAGGAGAGCTTTCGCCTGGGTGGCGATCCCGGCCTCCACGCTGGCCTTGAGCGAGTGAATCGCGACCAGCGCGGCGATGCCCGAGACGATGGCGAGCGAGAAAATCGCGAGGCGCAGGCGCTGCGAGCGGCTGTCCCGCCATGCCATCCGCCAGGTCCACGGATGGAACAGCGCCGTGACGAGATTGCCCGGCAATGGCTTCGGCTCAGGCGCTGGCATGGATCTCCTCCGCGATGATGGTTCCGCCGCTCATTTTCACCACCCGGTGCGCCTTTGCGGCCAGCGTCGGGTCATGGGTGACGAGCACCAGCGAGGTTCCGGCTTCGCGGTTGAGGCGGAACAGCATTTCGACGATGGGTCCGCTGGTATCGGCATCCAGATTCCCGGTCGGCTCGTCCGCGAACAGGATCTTCGGCCGGTGGATGAAGGCGCGGGCGAGGGCGACCCGCTGCTGCTCGCCGCCGGAAAGCTGGAGCGGGTAGTGGTCCAGGCGATCCTTCAGGCCGACCTGCGCGAGCAGATCGGCTGCGTCTTTCTCCCGCCGTGTTTCGCCGCGCAATTCCAGCGGGACGAGCACGTTCTCGATGGCGGTCAGGGTGGGGATCAGTTGGAAACTCTGGAAGACGAAGCCGACCAGCCGGTTCCGCAGGGCGGCGCGCTGGTCCTGGCTGAGGGTCTCCAGCGCGGTGCCGTCCAACAAGACCGATCCGCTGGTGGCATCGTCGAGCCCGGCACAGAGTCCGAGCAGCGTGGTCTTGCCGCTTCCCGAAGGACCGATGATCGCGCAACTGTCGCCCTCCTCCAAAGCGAAGTTCACATCACGGAGCACCGTGAGTTCATGGGTATGGGTGCGGTGGATCTTTTTCAGATCACGCACTTCCAGAATGGGTCGTTTGACAGCGCTAGGCTCGTGATTCAGGCTGGTGGGCGAAACGGATGACATCTTGGAAAACCTTATTCGTGCTGCTGTTGGCGACCGCTGCCGCACTATTCTCCGCAAGCGCGCAGAAT
>CBFGPU010000596.1:0-2728 GCA_965650715.1 uncultured Haloferula sp.
GGACTTTTCGTCCTTCACGGTGCAGCCGAAGTGGACCTACGGCAGCGACCCGGAGAACGAACGCGAGCACGACGTGAAGGAGTTCAAACTCAAGGGCAAGCGCACGGTGGAAGTGGAGCTGGAAAGCTTCTCCGCGGGGAAGATCTACAAGCTGGAACTACCGAAGGACCTGAAGTCCGCGGACGACAAGTCACCGCTGCAAAACCGGCTGGCCTTCTACACCGCGAACGAACTGCCGAAGTAAGGATGCGCTCTCAGCGGGTGCCGGAAAGCCGGATCGTCACGGGAAACCGGGGCCGTTCCTCGTGATTCAGGCCCGTTTCGGTCGAGGCCCCGCCCCACTCCCGCCAACTCGCGTAGATCGAGTGCTTCTCTCCCCCGACCAGCTTGACCCCCTGCAGCCAGAAGCTTCCATCCGGCTCCGTTTTTCCGGCCAAGGACGGAGGGGCGCTGCCGTGAGCCACCCAGATTTCCGCGCCGGACGCCGGGGTTCCGTCCTCTTTCAGGACATGAACCATCCCGCCCGAGGCAAGGACCGGACCCGGTGGCGGGAAGAAAAAAAGCGAGTTCACGAGCGCCAGCAACAGGGGGAACAAACCCAGTCCAAGCGCGGGCCCGCGGCTACGATTGCGAGGGACCATGAGGATGGCCACGAGTGCCAACAGAGGCGGTGCCCAGAAGACCCGGAAGAACGGGTGGTTGTTAGGACCGAACAACTCCGGGTTCAGCGCCGAGGACATGCCCGCCATGAACATTACAAAAAGATCCACCACGATCAGCGGGAGAGACACCACCGCCGCCACCGTCCCGAGAACGATCGCGAACCAGAAGCGCACCGAGGAAGAGATGCCGCCCGAACGCGGGGAAGAAGTTGAAGCCGGTTCTGAACTCACGGGAAGGAGGACCTGCTGTTAGCTTGGCATAACTCTTCAACCCAGAAAACCCCTTATTCCGGCTCCGCCGCGCCGCACCCTGGCGAAGCTCTCCCGCTCCCGATTTCCACGCGCCTCCGCGCGGAAAACCCATCCTCCAAGCGCCTCACTTGGGCCCGCGCAGCTTCAGCGCGGCCTCGGTGCGGGTGCGCACGTGCAGCTTCGCGTAGATCCGCTTGAGGTGCCACCGGATCGCCTCCACCGAGACTCCGAGGCGCTCGGCGATCTCCTTGTTGATGAAGCCGTTCGCGACCAGTTCGAGTACCTCGCGTTCACGCGCGGTGAGGTTCTCCACCTCAGCCGCCGTGGTCGATTGCTCGCGGAAATGGTGGATCACCTTGCGGGCGATCTCCCCGCTCATCGGCGCCCCGCCCTGCTGGACATCCCGGATGGCGGCCAGCACCTGGTCCGGTGCCGAGCGCTTCAGGAGGTAACCGGAGGCACCGTTGCGCAGCGCGCTGAAGATGCGGTCCGGGTCTTCATAGACGGTCACCATGATGATCTGGACTTCCGGCAGCAGCTTCTTCAAGCGGCCGGCGCACTCGATGCCCGACATGCCCGGAAGCTGGATGTCCATGAGCACCACCTCCGGCGCGTGCTTCGGCAACTGGGCAAGGGCCTTCTCCGCCGTGTCGCAGGAGCACACGCAGCGGAAATCCGGCGAGAGATCGATGATGGTGGCCAGTCCCTCGCGGGTGGTTTTGCTGTCTTCGACGATTCCGACTTTGGTCATGCGTGACTCCTTTCCAGGGGAAGACTGAGTCCGACCGTGGTGCCGCGGCCGGGGTTGCTGTTGATGCGGCAGGTGCCGCCGAGTTTCTCCATCCTTTGCTTCATTCCCGCAAGCCCGTCGCTGCCGGGGCTGGCAGGGCCCGGGGTGAAGCCACGACCGTCGTCCGCCAGCAGGATCTGCAGATCACCCGACGCGACTTCGATCGTGAGACGCACCTCGCGGGCACCGGAGTGCCTGACAATATTGTTCAGGGCTTCCTTGAACGCGAGGAAGATATCGTGCCGCTGGTGCGAGCCGAGGGGATGCTCTGCCACGGACTCCGCGATCTGGAGACGGCAGGTGATCCCCGCAAGCTCCAGAAAACGCTGCGCGAAAAGCGAGAAGTAGCCGGCGAGGTCCGCGACCGAATCGTAGCGCGGGTTCACCGCCCAGACGATCTCGTCCAGCCCCGTGACAAGCGCGCTGCAGACATCGCCGAGTTGGTCGAGATAGCTCTCCTTCTTCTCGGCCGGAACCGCGGGGTTCTTCACCAGGGAAGTCAGGATGCCCGCCTCGGTGAGACCCGAGCCAAGCTCGTCGTGCAGGTCCTGCGCGACGCGGGTTCGCTCCTGCTCCAGCGCGCGGTGGCGTTCCACGAGCTGGCGCTCCTCGATCTCCGCCGCGAGCTGGCGGGTGCGCAAGCTCACGGTCCGGCGCAGCAGCGAGACCCAGATCAGGGCGATGAAAAGGCCGCCGGCCAGGATCGCGATGGTGGCGATGGTATGACGCCGGGTCCACCACGGCCCGCGCTGCAGGACCACGAGGTCGGAGGTGTCGTTCAGCAAGAGTTCGAACGGCTCCGCGGCGCTGCCGGGGCTATCGGATGCGGAGGTCACGTAGGTGCCGCACAGCCTCAGCAGGCTGCCGCGCTGGAGCGGCTTGCGGTCGTGGTCCGGCGCGACTGCCAGACGGGCGATGAACCGGTGCTCTCCCGCCTGCATTTCGAGCACCCGTTCCTCCTCCCGCAGCGAGTCGTTGAGAAGGCGGGCCTCGATCATCACCCGCGTGGCATCGAGCTTGGGAT
>CBFGPU010000597.1:0-2726 GCA_965650715.1 uncultured Haloferula sp.
CAATGGGGGAGACGTCCACGGCCACAACCTCTTCAAGGTAGGATGACGCGGGCGACCCGGGGTAGCCTCCCGCGTCGGCAACCCCGGGCTATGGGGCGCAGTCCCGTTGGGACATCGGAAGGTAAGACGCCGGGTGATCGACGACGGTTGAATCAATCCTCCGCTCCAGAGCGAGACGGAGGGGAGAGCTTTTGCGCGACAACCGCGTGGAAAGCGGGCTTCGGTTTCAGCTCGCGGTTGAAGAGCAGGGGATGATTCGTGCGGCCGCGGATCGGGAAGTGGTTCAGCCAGGTGCGGCCATCGTCGAGGCCCCAGAAGGTGACGCGGGTGATGGCGTCGCGGTGGCGGAGGTAAACCTGGAACAATCCGGCGTAGCGGCGTGCGAGTTGTTCCTGGATCGGATCGGGCAGTGGGCCGCGGTAGGGATCGAGGGCAGGGTCGGCTTTTTCGCGGCGGTTGATGTCGGCTATCCCGGGATCGCCGCGGGAGGGGAGGACATCCACATCGAGCTCGGTGACCATGACCTTCAGACCGAGCCCCGCGAGCGCCGTGATGGTCTTTTCGATCTCCTCGAGCGGCGGATGGTGCAGATGGAAGTGGGACTGGGTGCCGACGCCATCGACGGGGACGCCGCGCTCGCGCAGGCCGCGCAGGAGCTTGAGGCAGTTGTCCCGCTTGCGCGGATCTTCGAGGCCGTAGTCGTTGTAGTAGAGTTCGGCCTGCGGATCGGCCTCGCGGGCGTAGCGGAAGGCATGGTCGAGGTAGTCGTCGCCGATGATACGGCGCCACGGGGAATCCCGGAGGAGGTCGGGGCCGCCATCGGAGAGCGCTTCATTGACGACGTCCCAGCCTTTGATCTTTCCCCGGTAGCGTCCCACGACGGTGTGAATGTGGTCGCGCATGCGGGCGAGCAATGCGTCGCGGCCCAGCGGTTGACCGTCCTTGTCCTGAAAGACCCAGGCGGGAGTCTGGCTGTGCCAGACGAGGGCGTGGCCGACGAGCTCCATCCGGTGCCGCCGGGCGAAGGTGACGAAAGCGTCCGCGCCCTCGAAGCGGTATCGGTCCGGGGCGGGATGGAGGGCCATCCACTTCATCTCGTTTTCCGGAGTGAGCGAGGAGAAGTGGCGGGCGGCGAGTTTCCCCGCGTCCGCTTGCCGGCCCTCGACCAGGCGGCCTCCGAGCGCAACGCCGACCACAAAGTCATCCTGAAATACCGAGCGCAGCGCGGGCTCCTCCGCGATGGCACGGGTGAACAGAAACGCGAGAGCGGTCACTGTTGCGAAAGCGGGGGTCGGAAAGCGGATCATGGGTCTCCTGCAATACCGTGAGTCCCGGAACAGCTTTCATCAATGGAAGATCCGCTATGCGAATTCGTGGAGCGCGTGCGCCCCCGCAGGGGGCATGGCGGTGGCCGCGCTTGCCGACCGGCCAAGCTCGACATGCGGCCGGGACGGAGATGCGCGGGTCGGGGGTGGAAATGCGAAAATGTGAACGTGGACAGACGCGCCAGCGGCTTTTAGAACGCCGGGGGCCGATCTCGCATCGCCCTGCCGACCATCCCTTTTTCATTCCCCGTGGCCTATCACGCCGATCGCCCCTATCCGCAGAGCCGCCGTCCTGTCGCCATCACCGGCGCGGGCATCCTCACCTCGATGGGTGCGGATATGGCGGGGAATGCCGCCGGATTCCGCGCGGGGCGCACCGCCTTCCGGCCGGTCGATCTCTTCGATGTCTCGCGGCAGCGCGTCGGCACGGCCGGGCAGGCGGAACTGCCGGAAAGCCTGCCCGGAGTGGGCAAGCGCGAGTGGCAACGCATGGACCGCGGCACCCGCATGGCACTCATCGCGGCCCGGGAAGCCCTCGCCATCGCCGGTCTCTCCGGCGGCTCCATGCCCGTCGTCGTCGGCACCTCTGCCGCCGCCATGCCCGTCGGCGAGCAATACTATCTCCAAGCCACGACCGGCACTTCGCGCCGGCACCAGCTCACGCGCGTGGAAACGTATCAGCCGCAGCACCAGATGGCCGCCATGATGCGTGCCCTCGGCGTGCAGGGTCCGCTACGCATCATTTCGAATGCCTGCGCCTCCGGCGCGAATGCCATCGGCCATGCCTTCCAAATGGTCTCCGAAGGCAAGGCCGAGCGCGTCCTCGCGGGCGGGTACGATGCCCTCTGCCAGCTCGTCTTCGCCGGCTTCGATTCCCTCCAGGCCCTCTCGCCCTCCGGCATCCCGCGCCCCTTCGATGCCGCCCGCGATGGCCTCGCCCTCGGTGAGGGCGCGGGCTTCGTGCTCGTCGAGTCGCTCGATGCCGCCCGTGCCCGCGGTGCGGATGTCCTCGCGCGCATCCTCTCCTACGCCGCCGCCACGGATATCCACCATCTCACCCAGCCGCATCCGGAAGGCGATGCCGCGCTGTCCACGATGGATCGCGCGACCCGTGCCGCCGGTCTGGTGCCGGAACAAATCGACTACATCAATTCGCACGGTACCGGAACGCCCTTGAACGACGTGGCGGAAGCCAATGCGATATCCCGTTGGGCGGGCGATGCGACGCCGAAGATCAAGGTCTCCTCCACCAAATCGGCCATCGGTCACCTGTTAGGGGGGGCGGGTTCGGTGGAATCCGTGCTCTGCCTGATCGCGCTGCGCGAACAATTCTTGCCGGCGAGCCTCGGCGTGCGGGAAATCGATCCCGCCGTGAAATTCGATCTGGTCCGGCAACCGCGC
>CBFGPU010000598.1:0-2725 GCA_965650715.1 uncultured Haloferula sp.
CTTCTTCTTCGGCTCGACCTTGGCGAGCTTCACGGGCTTGGCCTTCTCCACCTTGGCGGCGGGCTTCGCTGCCTTGGCCGGAGCGGGCGCGGGCTTCTTCGCGGCAGGTTTCGCGGGAGCGGCTGCCGGTTTCGCTGCCTTGGCCGGAGCGGGCTTCTGCGGCGCGGGCTTGGCGGGCGCCTTGGCTGCGGGTTTCTTCGCCACCGGGGCGGGCTTGGAGGCCGGTTTCGCCGCGGGCTTGGCCGCTTTCACGGCTTTGGCCGGGGCCGGCTTCTTCGCGGGAGCGGGCTTCGCTCCCGCTTTCGGTGTCGGTTTGGAGCCCTTCGATTTGGCAGCGGCAGCAGCTTTCTTGGTGGACATGGACAGAGGTGATGGGACGGGGAATTCAGGCAAAATTCTCCCATTATAGCGCAAGCAGACGGCAGTCCGAAGCGGGCGGGAATATTCGGGGCACTTCCCGTACCGTCAAGGATTGTTTTGCGGCCTTGAATCTGAGCGATTTGTGCGGAAAAAAGGCTTCGGGGTGGCTTTTCTCGCCGGGGCGAAGCGGTCGTTGAAGATAAACCGCTGGTCGAGGCCGGAGATCAGGTGATGGATCAACTTCGCTTCCTGCAGCAGGCGGGTCATGTCGGCCGGGCTCAGATCGGCCCGCGAGAGCTCCGCCGTGACCCGCGCATCCCGCTTCAGCAAGGCTTTCGCGCTGACCCGTGCCACCGCCTCCTCCGCCGCACTCCGCCAGTCCTCCGGCGGGTCCGTGTGGAAGGTCGGGTCCGCATGCAGCGCCAGCCGGTAGGACTCCGACAGACCGGCGAGAAAGGCATTCACCGATGCGGGCGACGCCGGATCCGGCCGCGCCGAGAGGATCGACTCCAGCACCGGCACGCCCTCGATGTCCTCCGCGGCCTCGTGCAGCGTCTCGTACTGCTCCCCCAGCCAATCCTGCGCCGGGGCCGAGTGCAGGGCCAGGCTGCAAAGGTAGCCCACCAACGGATCCATCGGGACCGCCTCCACCTTCTCCGGCTCCGGCGGCGCGTTGCGGTCCCTTGGTTCCGGCTTGTTCTTCGCGAAGCGGATCTCGCGCGCCACGGAATCCCGCAGCTCCGGCACCCCGATCCGCAGGCGCGTGGCCACGTGGTTGATCATGTTCTCGCGCGTCACCGCATCGGGGACCATCGAGAGCAAATTCGCACAGGTCTTCGCGAAGGCCGAGCGCTGCTGCAGGCTGGCCAGGTTTCCTGCCGCCGCCTCGCGGTCGATCCGGAAGTCGAAGAAATCCACCGCCTTCGCCAGTAGCTCGCGGAAGGCATCCGCGCCGTGCTTGCGGAGGAAGGTATCGGGGTCCTCGCCCGCGGGCATGAGCGCCACCTTCACCGGCAGGCCTTCCGCCGTCAGGATCGGGAAGGCCTTCGCCGCCGCCTCCAGGCCGGCGTTGTCCGAATCGAAGCAAAGGATCACGTTCTTCGCGTAGCGCCGCAGCAGCTTCGCGTGATGGGTAGTGAACGCCGTGCCCTGCGTGCCGACCACGTTCTCGAAGCCGTGCTCGTGGCAGCAGATCGTGTCCACCTGCCCCTCGCAGATCACCACCACGTTCTCCTTCAGGATCGCCTTGCGCGCGCGCTCCAGCGCGAAGAGCACGTGCGACTTCTTGAAGACCGAGGTTTCCGGCGAGTTGATATACTTCCCGCTGCGGGGATCCTCCCGGAGTTGACGGCCCGTGAAGGCGATCACGTCGCCATGCTCGTTCCGGATCGGGATCATCAGGCGGTCGCGGAAGCGCACGTAGATGCCGCCGCGCTCCTTCTGCACGAAGATGCCCGAGTCCACCAGGTCGCGCCCGGTCAGCTTCTTCTCGCGCGCCCAGTCCATGAAGACCCGCGGATCCTCCGGCATCCAGCCGATCTGCCAGCGCTCCGCCATCTCCTTGCCGAAGCCGCGCCCCTTCAGGTGCTCGCGGGCATGGGTGGCCTCGCGCGTGAAGAGCATCTGGTGCAGGAAGCCGGCGACCTCGCGATGCAGGTCGAGTTGCTTGCCACGCTGCCGCCGCGCACGGTCCTCCTTCGGATCGACCGCTTCCTCCACCACCGCGATCCCGGCGCGGTTGCCCAGCTTCTTCACCGCGTCGGCGAAGGTCAGGTTCTCGTACTCGCGCACGAAGGTGATCGCGTCCCCGCTCTTGCCGCAGCCGAAGCAATGGAAGAACTGGCGCTGCGGGTTGATGTTGAACGAAGGCGTCTTCTCGTTGTGGAAGGGGCACAGCGCTTTGTACGCCGGGCCCGCCCGCTTCACCTGGATGTACGAGCCGATCACGTCCACGATATCCGTGGCGGCGAGGATCTGCTCGGTCGTCTCCCGGGAGATTTGGGGCACGGCGCAGTCTCAAGTTCCAAGGAAGAAGTGCCAAGTGCCAAAGGCGGAAGTGCCAAATTCCAAACCCTGAATTCCCAAAGAAACAGCCCGTTTCACGCGACCCCTTCCCCCGGGGAATTCCTGCCGTTCTTGGAACTTGAAACTTCTCACTTGGAACTTCGTTTCCGCCCCGCCGAAAAATGTCCCACTTTTCGGATGCACAGACAAAATCCCGGCCGACCTTCGCTCATCCGATGGAAACCATCGTTTGAACCCCGAACGGATAAAGCCATGAAAGTCGTCCGCAAGAACGCCAAAGGTGAGAGCCGCGAACTGCTGCTCAAGGAAGGCATCCTCGGCGGATCCAGCAGCGGCACCC
>CBFGPU010000599.1:0-2721 GCA_965650715.1 uncultured Haloferula sp.
GAAATCCTCGAAGGCCTCCGTGCTCATCCCCGCCTGCTGGGCCATCGAGGGGGAAGGCCAGCGCAGCACGCACCACTTGGTCTTCTTCACGCGCCAGTCGATCACCGCGCGCATGTGCTTCATCGCCAGCTTCATGTTCGCGGCGGGCACGTCGCTGCTTTCGGCGATATTGTGGCTGCCGCGCACCGCGATGTAGGCGTCCATGTCCTTCATCTCCGCGAGGAGGTGCTTGGCCATGACCTGGTATTGGCCGTCCTCCGCGCCCCTGAGCATCTCGCGGGTCAGGCGGGAATTGTGCAGGCGCAGGACCGGGAAGGCGCCCTTGGCGCGGGCTTCGCGGACCAGCGCGAGGCCGATGGATTCCGGCACGTCGTAGAGATCGAGGAGAACCTTTTCCCCCTTCTGCAGGGAGGTGGAATAGCGGACGAGTTGGCGGGCGAGCTGATCGATTCGCGGATCGTGCATGCAGTTGATTAGGCTCTAAATTCCAAACTCGAAATTCCAAAAGTGGAGAGGAGGCAGAATTCCTACGAAACCGGCTGCGTCCTCCGGCGGAAACCTTATCCCCGCAGCTTGCGGTGCCGGGCCATGCGCTCGGCCCGGATCTCCTTCTTGAGCCTCTCCCCCTCCTCCTTGGAAATCCCTTTGCCCCCCTGAAGCCATTCGAGAGCGCGCAGCGGGGATGTCCAGCGGCGGTTCGGGTCCGGTCTGTCGTCGATGGATCTGATCCCAAGATCCTTACCTGATTCTTCGTGTCGCTCAAGCATTCCGGGCAAGCATCTCACTTGCCTCTCCCGCCTCCATCCTCTCTCCTCCCGCCATGCGTCTTGGCATCCTCGGCTCCGGTTCCGGCTCGAACATGCAAGCGATCCTCGACGGCGTCGGGGATGGCTCGATCCCGGCGGAAATCGCGCTGGTGCTTTCGGACAACCCGCAGGGCTACATCCTGGAACGGGCGAAGAAGGCGGGCATCCCGACCCGGGTGATCGATTGCCGGGGCTTTAAATCGAAGTTTCCCGAGGAGGCGCAGGAGGAAACGGCGGCGGCGCTAAAGGCCGCGGGGGTGGATCTGGTCTGCCTCGCGGGATTCATGCGGCTGGCGCGGGAACCGCTGCTGAAGGCTTTCCCGGACCGGATCATCAATATCCACCCGGCGCTGCTGCCCGCTTTCCCCGGCTTGCAGGCGTGGAAACAGGCGCTCGACGCGGGGGTGGAGGAAACCGGCTGCACGGTGCATTACGTGGATGGCGGGATGGATACGGGGCCGGTGATCCTTCAAAGCAAGGTCCCGGTCCTGCCCGGCGACACCCCGGAATCCCTGCACGAGCGGATCCTGGCGGCGGAGCACCGGACTTATCCGGAGGCGATCCGGATGGTGCTCAAGAAACTCTCCCTCTGACCAAGGGAAGGCACCACGAATCCAACGGATCGGACGAATCTCTTCCCATTCGTTGGATTCGTCCGATTCGTGGTGCCTAACTGCTTTTCTCCCGGCTTGATCCGGCCCCCGCGCGCCGCTAGCGTCCGCGCCCCGGCCCGCCATGCCAAAGGTTTTCATACGCACATACGGATGCCAGATGAACGAGCGCGACTCCGAACAGGTCGCGCAGATGTTCACCGAAGGCGGCTACACGGTCACCGGCGACGAGACCGATGCCGACGCGATCCTGGTCAACACCTGCTCGGTGCGCGACCAGGCCGAACAGAAGGCGCTCGGCAAGATGGGCTCGATGGGCAGCTACCGGCGGAACAAGCCGCACGTGGTCTTCGGCTTCATGGGCTGCATGGCGCAGAGCCGCGGCCCGGAGCTTTTCGAGCGGATCCCGCACCTCGACGTGGTGGTGGGGACGCAGAAGTACCACAAGGTCTTCGAATACGTGGATGCCATCCTCCAGCGCCGCTTGGAGCGCCGGATGGACGAGCTCGAGCTTTCCCTGATCGGCGAGAGCGTCTGCGACGTGGAAGAAGAAGCCGGCTCGCAGAACACGATCCGCGACCACATCCCGAAGGATCTCAACGCCTCCGCCTTCGTTTCGATCATGCAGGGCTGCAACATGCGCTGCTCCTTCTGCATCGTGCCGGACACCCGCGGGAAGGAGCGCGGCCGGCCGATCCCGGAGATCGTCGATGAAGTGAAGCGCCTGCGCGACCACGGCGTGAAGGAGGTCACCCTGCTCGGCCAGATCGTGAACCTCTACGGCCGCACGGAGTTCGAGAAGGTCGATGGCAAGTCGCCCTTCGTGCAGCTTCTCGAAGCGGTGCATGCGGTCGAGGGCATCGAGCGCATCCGCTTCACCTCGCCGCACCCGATCGGCTACCGGGACGACCTGGTGGCGGCTTTCACCTACCTGCCGAAGCTCTGCCCGCACATCCACTTTCCGATGCAGAGCGGCTCCGACCGCATCCTGAAGGCGATGCGCCGCCCGTACAAGAACGAGAAGTTCGTCGAGATCTGCGAGAAGATGAAGGCCGCCCGGCCCGGCATCGCGATCACCACGGACATCATCGTCGGCTTCCCCGGTGAGGAAGAGGAGGACTTCCAAGCCACGGTCGATACCGTGCAGCGCCTGCAATTCGACAACGCCTTCGTCTTCCGCTATTCGAAGCGCAAGGACACCCCCGCCGCGGAGATGGACGGCCAGCTCCCGGAGCGGGTGAAAGAAGAGCGCAACCAGCGCCTCCTCGACGTCGTCAACGAGATCGCCAAGGCCAAGCACCAGG
>CBFGPU010000600.1:0-2715 GCA_965650715.1 uncultured Haloferula sp.
TCCGCGACTCGAACTCCCAGGACACGCCCGTGTTCTCCGGAAGGATCCCGCCGAGCTGGCCCGACTCCGGCGAGATCGAAATGGTGCCGGGCGTGAATGTCCTCCGCCCCTCGGCTCCGATCCACTCCGGGACCAGTGACGCTTCGATCCAATCCCCGGGTCCGCAATCCTCCCGGGCGGTCCGGCTCAGTAGCGGTGACGGCGAACTCATGGGTCGTGAACGTCCATCAACCGTGCTTGGCATGGGCCGCCTTGCCGCCCTTCCGGCCACCCTTGCGCATCGGCTCCTTGTTTTCTTTCTTACCCCGGCCGGAGCCCGATTTCTTTCCTCCGCCCGCGACTTTGTTCACCGTTGCCCAGGCTCGGGCCTCGGCTTCCTTCTTCGGGACGCCACGTTCTTCGTAGCCTTCCTCGATGTGCTCCGCCTGACGCTTCTGCTTGTCAGTGTAGCTGGATTTATCTCCTCGTGGCATGACTCGGTTTCCTTTCTGACGTTGAGGGTTTCGATTGAAGGGACGGCTCCTCAGCGAGCCGTCGGCTCGGAAATTTCTTCAAGGGTCTCGGCAACCATCTCGGGCGCGTACATCCGCGTGGCGAGGTCGCCCAACGAAACGATCCCCACGAGGCGTTTGTCGCGGTCCAGCACCACCAGGCGCCGCACCTGGTGATTTTCCATCATGGCAGCCGCATACTCCGTGCTCTCGTCGTGGAAGCAGTAGAGCACCTCGCGGGTCATCACACGGTCCACCATGGTCGTCGAGGGATCGAGACCTTCCGCGACCAAACGGATGACGATGTCCCGGTCCGTGACCATCCCGACCACGCGCTCTCCGTCGCATACGGGAATCATTCCCACATCGAGGTCGCGCATCAGGCCTGCGGCCAAGCTGGCCGGGTCACCGGGAGAGATCACCTGCGGTGCCGGCGTCATGATCTCGTGGACTTTCATGGTTGCCGGTTCTCTCCAGCAATCGCCGTTCCGCACCACGGAACCCTTCATCCGCCAAACATTCCGCGCCCTCGAACGGAATCCCCCGTTGCAGCCGGCAACCTCGCCCCCGTGCAGAACGCGGCGGCTGAAAAGTTCTCTTATACCCCCGCCGCCGGATCCCTTTGTACCATGCGACGCCTCTCCGATCAATACGAAGTCCGCTTTGTCCGCCTTCGCGGCCAAGGGATCAAGCCCGCCCTGGCCGAGCGACCGCGCCGACGCCGCCAGATCCGCAAGCCCGATCGCCGTATTCATCACACCATGTCCTCCCGGGCGAGAAGTTGGCGGACCTCTTCGTCGCCCGTCTGCGAAAAGTCGTCATAAAATTCTCCCACGCTCGAAAAACCCTCCGGCACGAGCGGGCAGATCACTTCGTCCACGCGGGCCTTCAGCGCTTCAAAAGCTTCCTCGCTCGCCACCGGTACCGCCACCACGCAACGCCCGGCCCCGCGTCGCCGCAGGGACTCGACCGCAGCCGCCATGGTCGCTCCGGTGGCAAGGCCGTCATCCACCGCGATCACAGTCCTCCCCGCGACCTCCAGCGGCGGTCGCCCCGGGCGATATGCCTCTTCCCTGCGTTGCAACTCCACCTGCTCCATCTGAAGCACCTGCCGGATCACCTCCCCGGGATTCGGCATCCCTGCGAGCATCCAGTCGTTCAGGATTGTAACACCACCGCTCGCAATCGCGCCGATCGCCACCTCGGGCTGTTCCGGAAGCCCCAGCTTGCGTACAACCAGCACATCCAGCGCGAGATCCAGGTGCGCCGCGATCTCCGCCGCCACCGGCACGCCCCCGCGCGGCAAGCCGACCACGAGGGTAGAGGGTGCCCACTCGCGCTGCGAAAGCAGCTTCGCCAGCTTGCGCCCTGCATCGCGCCGGTCCCGGTAGAATCCGTCGCCGTTCATCTTCCCCCCCGATACGCATCGTCCATGCCACCGGCCCGTGGATCGCGCAGCCTCCTGCATGCGCTGGATTTCCGCAGCTTCCTCTCCCTGCCGTGGCGATTTGCATGGACCAAACGCGCATTTTGAAACGCTCCGACCGCCGGGCACCCCGCTTCCCCCGCGGCTACGGACGGCATGCGAGCTGCGATCACGTCCGCAGGCTAACGCACCACTCGCGATGAAACTGAACTCATGCATCGATCTCTTCTTCGATCAGATCCGTGATCTGCTGAGCGTGGAGAGACAGTTGCAAGACTCCCTCCCGGACTTGCTCCGGCGTGCCCAAGCACCGGATCTGCGTCGCGTGATCTCCGATCACATCCCTGAAAACCGCCGCCAGCGCGAACGCCTGGAAGCCATCTTCACCGAACATGGCGTCAAGATCGGCAACGACGTGTCGAAGGCCATGGCCGGTCTCATCGAAGGCGGCGACGAACATCTCGCCGCTGCCGATGATCCGCGCGTCGCGGACCTGCTGATCATCGCGCACTGCAGCCGCATCAAGCACTACGAGATGGCAGGCTATGGCTTCGCGGCGTGCCTGGGAGACTGCGTCGGCTTCGCCAAGGAAGCCGGGATCCTCAACGAAATCCTGGGCGAGGAACGCGCCATGCACCTTGCGCTGCTACAGGCCGCCGCGAGCCTTTTCGCCCCCTGCACTTTGGAGGGAGGTGTGCGTTGAAGTCCTCCGCGATAACGGACTCTCGCTCGTGCTCGCGTCCATCTTCCTGCTCTTCTGGAGCGCGCAGGCTGTGACCGGCTACCAAGTGCACCGGC
>CBFGPU010000601.1:0-2705 GCA_965650715.1 uncultured Haloferula sp.
TCGCGCGCGCGCCCGGCGGCGAGTTCGACAGAGCCTTCACGACAGCCTCCGCCACCGGGTTCCGGATGCCTTTGGATGCAGCTAGAGAGATCACGGCTCTACTCGTATGCCGCGATTGTTACGGATTGTCAAATAATACCTAAGCCCGTAATATCTTCCCCTCCGCTGTTCGGCACCCGCAAATCCGCGCAGCAAACGCCTGCAAAAATTTCAGAAATAAAGAAGAATATCGCCAGAAGTGAATAAAATGGTTTTCTAAATGTTACGATGTTGCCCGGTGATCGGTCGGAGTTGAAGGAGTCGCGCGTGCGGGAAGAGGCCCTCTTCTCCGCCGCGTTCGGGCATGCGGCTATCCCGATGGCCATCGTATCCCTCAAGGGAGGATGGCTCGGGGTCAACCGCGCCTTTTGCGATCTAACAGGTTTGTCCGAGGACGGCATCCTCTCCGGTGTCCCTACCCGGGCAGACGACTTGAAGCCTGGCTTGACGGAAATGCGGCAGTTGCTCGAGGGCGGGATCGCGGAGGCCTGCCTCGATAGGCGCTGTGCGGGTCCCGGGGGAGAAACGGTAGCTGTCCTGCTGAGGGTCTCGCTCGTTCGTAGCGGGGGCGGGACCCCAGGGTTTTACCTGCTGCAAGTACGGAACTCTGGCGAGCAACTCCCGGGGACCGAACCGCTGATCCGGGAGAAGGCTCTCCTGGACAGTCTGATGAACACCAGCCCGGACCACATCTACTTCAAGGACCGCCAAAGCCGGATCGTGCGGATCAACCGCAGGATGGCCGAGCACCTCCACTTCGATGACCCGGCCCAGGCGATCGGCCTCACCGATTTCGATTTCTTCGACGAGGACCACGCCCGCCAGGCCTATGACGATGAGCAGCGCATCATGGCCACCGGCGAGATCGTCCTCAATCAGGAGGAGAAGGAGATCTGGTCGGACGGCCGGGTGAGCTGGGTCTCCACTACCAAGGTGCCGCACCGCAACGAGCAGGGCGAGATCATCGGCATCATCGGGATCTCCCGCGAAATCACCCGGCAGAAGCTGACCGAGGAGAAGATGCGCCACGATGAAGAGCGCTACCGGACGCTGATCAAGGCCACCTCAACGATGGTCTGGAGCACCGGCGCCTCGGGCACCTTCGAGGCACCGCAGCCCGCGTGGACGGCTTTCACGGGGCAAAGTTTCGAACAACTCAAGGGCTGGGGCTGGCTCGATGCCGTGCATCCGGAGGACCGGACGCTCACGGTCAAGACCTGGTCGGACGCCCTCGCAAGCCGTGATACTTATCTCGTGAGGCACCGCTTGCTGCGGCACGACGGGGAATATCGCCACCTCACGGTTCGCGCGGTCCCGCTGCTGGGCGAGGAAGGGGAGGTCGTCGAATGGGTCGGCTTCCACACCGACATCACCGAGCGGGTCCTCGCGGAGGCCGAAAAGGACCGTCTGAACGCCCAACTCGTGGATCTGTCCCATCGGGCCGGGATGAGCGAGGTGGCCACCAGCGTCCTTCACAATGTCGGCAATGTGCTCAACAGCGTGAACATTTCCTGTTCGGTCATTTCGGAGAAAGTCCGCCGCTCGCGCGCCAGCAGCGTGGCGAAGACCGCCGCGCTCCTGAAGGAGCACGAGGACCATCTGGCGGCCTTCGTCACCACCGATCTCCAGGGGCGGCAGCTTCCGGAGTTCCTGGCCAAGCTGGCCGGGCGCCTCGCCGCCGAGCAGGCGGAGGTGTTGGCCGAGATCGACCTCCTCTACCGGAATATCGAACACATTTCCCAGATCATTAGCGTCCAGCAGAGCTACGCCAATGTCGGCGGTGTCCACGAGTCGCTGCCGGTCGAAAGGCTGGTCGAAGACGCACTGCGGATGAACACGGGCGCGATGAGCCGCCACGAGATCACCTTGATCCGCGAGTTCGCCGAGCTCCCTCCCATGCTGGTGGAGAAACACAAGGTCCTCCAGATCCTCGTGAACCTGATTCGCAACGCCAAGCATGCGCTGACCGACGGCAATCCCTTGGAGAAGCGCCTCGTGGTCCGCATCGCCATGAAGGACCCGGATCACGTCGCCATCAGCGTGAGCGACAACGGCATCGGCATCGCGCCGGAGGACATGAACCGCATCTTCTCCCACGGCTACACGACGAAGCCGGACGGCCACGGCTTCGGCCTCCACAGCGGCGTGCTGGCCGCACGGGAAATGGGCGGCTCGTTGACCGCGCATAGCGACGGCCGCGGCACCGGCGCGACCTTCACCCTCGAACTGCCCTTCCGGACGAACGGCAGTGCCTACCAACCTTGAATGCGATGAAGCGTGTCCCGATTGGTGCGGTCAAGGTGATGGCCGCGATATGGCTGGTGGCGGTCCTGGGCGTGATGGTCGCGTTGCTCCGCTACTCGGCCTCGTCAGGTACCGCAGGCGCGGTTCCCCAACGTTGGCCCGCAGCCAGCCGGATCTCCTTCGATACCGGCCGTCCCAATCTCGTCCTCTTCGCTCATCCCCGTTGCCCGTGCACACAGGCGACGCTCGGCGAATTGGAGATCCTCATGGCGCGTTGTCAGGGAAGGATCGCTGTCCAGGTTTGGTTCATCCGGCCTGCGGACGCCCCGGAGGATTGGGCCGCCACGGCCTTGTGGCGCAGGGCCTCCTCGATCCCCGGCGTCACGGTCAACCGGCTGTGCGCGTCGTCGCTCGAGGCCGCG
>CBFGPU010000602.1:0-2704 GCA_965650715.1 uncultured Haloferula sp.
GCGGCATTCGCCGGGGCGCTGGACAGCCCGCGGGGCCGCGTGCATCATCCGCGGCAGGAGATGAAGAGAAGATTGCTTGGAATCCTGATGACCTTGGCGACCTGCCTGGGTGCCGCGGCCGCTCCGCCGCGCGTGGCCACCGTCCGGGTGGACGATGTCCTCCGCAAGCTCGATAGCACCGCGAAGGCCAACGAGGATTACAAGGCCAAGCGCGACGCGATCTCCAAGGATAGCCGGAAGACCGCGCTCGACGAGATCATGGCCGACCTCGAACTCCGCCGCAGCAAGCTCGCGGAAAACACCGGCATCGACCAGGACACGCGCAAGCAACTCCTCCGCGAGTTCATGGTGAAGCAGCAGGAGGCCCGCTCGATGCAGGAGGATTTCAGCAACTTCAGCGCCGAGAAGCAGCAGGCCCTGAATGCCGAACTGGTCGCGGACATCCGCAAGCGCCTCAACCTGATCCACGCCACCGCCGAAAAAATCGCGAAGGACGACGGCTACGATTGGGTATTAGACAGCTCCGGAATCTCGAATACCGGTGTGCCGCTGATGCTCTACGCGAAGACTCCGAACGACCTCACCGAGCGCGTGCTGGCCGCGCTCCAACCGCCGGCCGCGCCGCCGGCACCCCCGACTCCCGTCAAAAAGCCGAAGCAGCGCTGACCCCTTTCAAAACATGGACATTTGGCAGAACCCCAACACTTGGTACTTCATCGGCGGACTGTCCCTCGGCCTCGTCTTGGCCGCCCTGGCATGGAAGTCCGGCTTCTCCGCGCGCCGCCGCCTCGGCAAGGACATCCGCAAGCTGGAAAACGAGCTCCGCGAGCTCCAGGGCCACCTGAACACCCAGCTCAAGATCAATGCCCAGGGTAACGACACCCTGCAGAAGGAACTCGAAGAGCTGAAGCGCCAGAACGAGAACCTCCGCGTGAGCCTCGCCGGCCTGCAGGCCAAGCCCGGCAAAGCCGAACTGCGCCACGCCCAGGTCACCGAAAGCGCCGTGCGCCTCATGCGCGAGCAAGCCCCCGGATTCGCCCCCGCGTGGGAAAAAGCCATGCGCCAGGCCGAGTCCGAAGTGGAAGCCGGCGAGAGCGGATTGAAGAAACTCGTCCGCCGCGTCATCCCCGGCATCGGCATGAGCGCCACGGGCAGCGGCTCCGGAACCGGCGCACAGGACGCGGAGGCTTAAGTTCCAAGCAAGAAGTGCCGAGTTCCAAGAAAGGCAGGAAAGCTACCTCCGGCCCCGGGTTCCGCCTCAAAGCTCTCCATTTGGAACTTGGAACTCCCCCCCCGGTGGCACTTCCTCCACTGAAAAAAGATGCAAAAATGTCTTTCCCGGCGGTTGCCATGGGGCCGCCGAATTGTTGACTCTCATGGGGTCTTCCCTTCACCAGCCCCCAACTGCGGAGTCAAAACATGTCCAATAGTGCCGATCACGATATCCTGACCGTTCTCGATGCCGCCGGCCCGCAGTGGGCGGAGTTGCAAGCATGGAAGGCAGTCCCGATCGAATCCGCAGCCAATGGCGCGATCACCCTGAACGGTCCCGCCTTCGTCTACCGCTGGGAAAACGGACTCGGCCCGGTGAAGGTTTCCTTCTGGCCCGATCAGGAAGGCCGCATCCCGAACGGCCCCGGCCACCTGCTCGCGATCGAGCCCGGCCTCGGCACCATCCGTCTGAAACTCCCCGGTCGCGAACCGATGGTCGTCGGCGCGGTGGACCCCGTGATCTATCAGCAGATCGGCGAACTCACCGGCGAGGCCCAGTCCGCCTTCCAAGGCCAGTCCGGCGAGAAGTGGTCGCGCGATCTGGTGATCGTGGCCGCCGCCATGCGCCTCGCCGCCCTGACCCGCGAGGCGGCTGCAGCCGCTGCCGGGCCGGACCGCGGGGCCAAGCGCTCGCCGCGCAAGGACCAGCTCGTCACCCAGCTCCACGAGTGGCTGCGCCCGAACCTCGAAAAGTCCGTGAAGCTAGGCGATGCCGCGAAGCGCTTCGGCAAGAGCCCGCGCCAGCTTATCCGCATCCTCAAGGAGACCACCGGGGCCGGCTTCGCCGAGCACCTCACGATGCACCGCCTGACCCTCGCCCGTGCCCTGCTCATGCGCAGCGGCCAGTCGGTCATGGATGTCGCCCGCGCCTCCGGCTTCAACAGCCGCGAGCAATTCATCCGCTCCTTCAACAAGGCCTTCGGCTGGACCCCGCTCCAATTCCGCAAGGCTTGGAACCAGGCCGCCCTCAGCGATGCCGAGCTCGCCCAGCTTTGCCAGGTGTCCGAGCGCTCGCCGGTCGAGTGGCTGCCCGTCGGCTCCGTCGCCTCCAGCCCCGATGAAGATCGCGAGGGCGAACCGCACACCGTCGTGGTGGCGAATGCGCTGCACGAGATCGTCGAGCTCTTCTGGGTCACCCCGCAAGGCAAGCGCGCCCGCATCGACGTCCTCGAGCGCGGCGGCATGGTCTTCGTGAACCGCGACAACGGCGGCTCCTGCTGGATCGTGCGTTCCCCCGGCTCCGGCCGCGAACGCTACTTCCGCACCCCTGACGACCACGCCCTCGCCGTCGTCACCGCCGCCACCATGGAAGGCTAAGTGGCGCAGCCGCTTCGGACTGCGGCACCCTGCTCTGCCCCTTACCCATATCTCGACGATCCGGCGCTTCTCAGCCCCGGCAGGGGCGTCGGCCATTAGCCGGTGGCGTGAGCCA
>CBFGPU010000603.1:0-2701 GCA_965650715.1 uncultured Haloferula sp.
GATCGCGGCGGTGTCGTTGACGCGGAAGGTGCGGATGTCGAAAGGCACGCCGCCCTTCCAGGCGATCCGTTGCAGGCCTTCGGCCGGAGTTCCCCAGCCGCGGACCGTCTGGCCTACATACAGTTCCTTCCCGTCCGCCGAAAAGCGGAGGCGGTGGTTGCCGGAGCGCAGGCCGTGATTCTGAATGAATTGGGTCACCGCGCCTTGGAACTTCCCGTTCACTTTCTCCAGCATCACGCGGGAGATGCGCTCCCCGTTGTTGTCGGGCACGAGCAACTGGCCGGCGAAGGGGCCGAAGGAACCGTTGCGCGGAAGCTCCATCGGTTCCCCGGCGGAGCGGTTGATCTCCTTGTTCGGTAGCTCCACTGCCGCCTTGGTGCGGTGCTTGTTGTAAGCGTCGAGATCCTTGCGGTAGGTGGCGAGAGGGTCCTTGCCCTTCCAAGCTTCGTCCCAGACAAGACTGCTGGGATGGCCGTAGAAGTTGCCCTTCTCGACATGATAGAGCGGGGTGATCGCCTTCCAGTCGCCCTGGTTGTCGCCTGCCCACAGGTTGCCGTCGGGGTCTTGGTAAATTCCGTTCGCCATGCGGAAGCCACTGGCTACCGGTGTCACCGTTCCCTTCGCGTCGGTGTGCAGGATCCAGCCCTTCCACTTCACGGAGGAGTAGTTCCGCCCGCGTCGTCCGGCGGCGGAATACTCGCCCAGCACGTGCTGGAAGGTCGGGCCGGCGTGCGAGGCCGTTCCCACCGAGATGTAGTAGCCACCCTTCCCGTCTTCGGCGAGGGTGTTGGTTTCATGGTAGTTTCCGCTGAGGCCCCAGCCCGCGGCGAAGCGCGTGAAGCGGTCCGCCTTGCCGTCCTTGTCGGTGTCCTCCACCTCGGTCATCTCCGCCATCTGCGTGATGCGGATCTTCGAGGGCGTGACCACGTCGATCCCGCAGCCGTTGTGGAAGCCGCTGGCGAAGAGTTCCCATTGGAAGCCCTTGGCGTCCCCGGTGGGCTTGGCCCGGACCACGTCGCCACGGCGAAGTACGACCCAGAGCGTACCATCGGGGCCGAAGTCGATCCCGCCCACTTCCGGCGGCGCGCCCTCCGGCAGCTTGATGTCCTCCACCTTGTAGCAGTCGTCGAAGTCCGCCGCCGCGACGAGTGCCGTCATTGCCAGAAGCGCGCCCGCCACCCGGGCCTTTCCCGAAGTTCGGTTCATGATCTTGGAATTCATTCGGGTTTGGAAAGGGACTGGATAAAGAGGACCAGGGAATCGTATTCGACGTCGGGCAGTCCGAAGGGCGGCATGTAGTTCGGCGGATAGCCTTTCACGATCTTCGCGTTCGGGTTCTTGATGGACTCCAGCAGGTATTCGCCGTCGGCCTTCACCGGAGCCGCGCCTTCCAGCTCCACCATATGGTCGGCGAGCCCGCCCACGGACGGGCCGTGACCCTTGGATCCATCCAGGGAATGGCAGCCGATGCAGCCGTAGTTGTTGAAGAGTGTTTCGCCGGCCTGGACGTTGGGCTTCCGCAGGTCGATCTTCACCTTGTAGCCCTGGTAGGTGCCCAGCGCCTTGCCGCTGTAGCTGAAGTTCAGCTTGCCGCTGCCTTCCGCCACGAAGTCGCCTTCGCGCCACGCGATCGGTGCGGGTGGCTCGCAGGTGACCTCGGCTTCGTAGGAGAGTTCCTTTGCAGACGGTGTCATCATCACCGTGACCGTGTGATCGCCCGCCTTGAACTCCCAGCGGGGCACGCCCTTGACCAGACTGTAGCCCACATAGGAAGGCCCGCCGAGGTCATCCACGCTCTTGCCCCCGATGGAGAGGGGATGCTTGCCCTCGGCCTTGTAGAACAGGGTGCCTACCAGACGCGGGATGTAGTCGAAGGAAACCCGCGAGCCCCGCTTCTGGTCGCCCCAGTAGGCGGTCATGTCGAGGAAGCCGCCCTGCCAGGCGTACAGGGGGCGGCACTCGGTGGTGTCGAAAGTGTAGGCGAGCCCGGGCCCGAAGCTGACGGCGTAGGCTGCGATGATGGCGGCGATGGGCTTTTCCTCGCCGGGCACGTCCTCGCCCTTGCCCGGGTTGTATTTCGGGGCCGGGGCGCTGTCGTGGTGCCGCGCGAAGACGGCGCTGTCCAGTCCGACATCGGGCAGATAGGTGCTCAGCACCAACGGCTCCTCGGCCTTGCCGAGCGGCCGGTTGTCGTAGGTGAGCAGGCTCTGGCCGAGCAGCGGCTGCAGGCCGAGGCCCAGGAGAAGCAGGGTTTTTCTCATGAAGTGATCGTGGATCAGGACGTGGCAGCGTGGCAAATCCTGTCGGCGAATGCACCTACCCGTTTGAGTCAGGCGCAGGTGGAGCCCCGGAGGAGCGGGGATACCTCCTCCTTTCTTCGGACTTGGCCCGCCGACGATCCCCGCCGACACTTGCCGCCGATGCGCGGCTCCGGCGGGCGGTGGAAACTGGCAGAACTGATCGACTTCGAAGTCGCGCTGGCGGCTTGGGATGGCAGTTCGCGCCCGGACGATCTGCCGGCGAACGATTCGCGCAGTGCCGTCTTCAAGGGGTGGAAGGAGGCTTCTCCCGAGCCGGGGCCGGGGAAGTCCTGGGTGTCGGCTTTGGACTGGGCCGGCCGCCTCCTCGCCTTCCTCGCGTTCGTCGCCGGCTTCGGGGCCGCCTGGGGTTGCTTTGATCGGGAGCGGGAAGGCATCCACGT
>CBFGPU010000604.1:0-2698 GCA_965650715.1 uncultured Haloferula sp.
AGACGATCGAGCGCCGCCAGCCGACGACACCGGTCGAGATGCTGCGGGAGCAGCCCGGCATCTGGGCGGTGAGCGTGGCCGCCCAAGGCTCGCCGATTCTCCGCGGGCAGATCGGCAATCGCGTGATCTACCTGTGGAACGGCGTGCGGATCAACAACGGCGCGCTTTTCGGCGGACCCAACGGCTTCTTCAACCAGTTCCCCGTCGGTGCCGTGGATCGCATGGAAGTGGTGCTCGGTTCCGGCTCGGTGCAATATGGCAGCGATGCGATCGGGGGCGTGGTCAACGTGATCTCGAAGCAAGCGATGTTCACAGAGGACCCGCTGATCGGCGGCTCGGTGTACGGCCGCTATGGCTCGAACAACGGTGAGAACACGCAGACCATCAATTTCCACGGCGGGAATTCCACGTTCGCTTTCTCCGGGGGCATCACACGGCAGGAGGTGTCGGACTATCATGGACCCGACTTCGGCGCAGCAAGCCCGTCCGGCTTTGACGCCCTGGGCGGCTACGCGAACTTCGCCTGGCGACCCACCGACAACCAGGAACTGCGGCTTTCGTGGATCTACAACGAGCGCACGAACGTGGATAGCTATGTCCAGTCGAAGCTGAACGCGGGCGGCGTGCCGCGCATCTACAGTCCGTCGGAGCAGCGCGGCATCCTGAAGTTCGACTACACGCTGACCGAAGCCGGATCGTGGAGCGACGAGTTCAAGGCGTACGGCTACTATCACTTCTACGATGCCCTCCGCGACCGGCGCGTCGAAAATGCATCGACCTTCGCAACGACCCGGCGCGACCAGGACCAGGACGTGTGGGGCATCGGTTTGCAGAATGCCAAGGAATGGGGGCCGGTCCGCCTGATTGCGGGCATGGACTACCGCGACGAGGATCTCTCCTCGCGGCAGACCCTTTACAGTCTGACGAAGGCCACGGGAGCCTTCCGTGTCAGCGAACCTGCGGGGAACACGCCGGACGGCACCTACGATGTGTTCGATACCTTCGCGACGCTCACGTGGAAGCCGACGGAGGCGTGGCTGCTCTCCGCCGGAGCCCGCTTCGAGAGCAGTCATCTGAAATCGGAGCCGGTGGCGCTCGATGTCATTCCCAACGCCGGCTACACGATCCGGGATCTGATGCTCGACAAGACTTGGGACTCGGTCACCTGGAACTTCGGAACGGTCTATGATTTCACGCCGGAACTCAGCCTTGCGGCAAACGTCGGCAGCGGCTTCCGTGCCCCGACTTACTCGGATGTCCTCAGTGCGGGGACACCGGTTTTCTCCAGTCGCATCGCATCCGTACCGAGCCCGAACGTGGATCCCGAGCGCAGCATCAGTGTCGAGCTCGGGCCGCGTTACCAATCGGAATGTTTCAGTGCCACGCTCACGGGCTACTACACGCACCTTTCGGATGTGGTAGGGAGCGTCGAATCCGGCACGGTGACGATCCCGGGGCAGGGGACCTTCACCGCCTCGCGCAGCGCGAATACCGGCCGGGGCTACGTCGCGGGGGTGGAGGCCGCAGCGGCTTGGGAATTCAGCGAGGGATGGACGGTCTTCGGCAACGGCACTTACACCCGCGGCGAAGACACGACGGCGAATGATCCCTACCGCTTCATCCCTCCGGTTCACGGCTCGGTGGGCCTGCGCTACGAATCGCCTTCGGGCAAGTGGTGGGTGGAAATCGTGGAGGTGATGGCAGGGAAGCTCGACCGGCATTCGGTGCGGGACGAGCAGGATGCCGGCTTCTCCACCGATCCCGGTTACGGTTCGCCGAACAACACGACGAACCCGCCGCTCCGCCCGGACTTCAGCATCCCAGGCTTCGCCGTGACGAACATCCGCGGCGGGGTGAAAGTCTGGGAGCGGCCTGAAAGCACCCTCGATCTCACGGTGGATCTGAACAACGTCCTCGATGCCCATTACCGCGAGGCCTACGCACAGCAGCAGCGCGAGGCCCCCGGCTTCGGAGTGGTGGTCGGAGCTCGACTCGGCTTCTGATGAGACGCCTATTTTTCACCGCGTTCGTCGCATGGCTGCTCTCGTTGGCATGCCATGCGGAGCCGTCGCGGGTGGCCTTCGTGGACGTATGGGATCGCTCGATGCCACAATTGGACGAGGCTTGCCGCGGGGCGGGTCTGGCGGCTTCGTTCTACCGCTCGGCGCAGTTCACCGCGCTCGGGGAGAAGGAAGCGGCGGTCTTTTCGATGGTGCTGGTGCTGAATGTCGATGCCGCCGAATCACCGCGACTGACGGGCCTGCTGAAGAATGCCGCCGCGCTTAACCCCCGGCAGCTCGTGATGCCGCTCGACGCGCGCGGGAGCCATGCCGATCTGGAGAAGGCGGGCTTACTGACGCGCGACGATGCCGTGGTCTCCTACTGGCGGCCGAACGGTCCGGTGAACATTCCGCGAATGATCACTTATCTGCAGACGAAATACCTCGGCGGCACGAAGGAGATCGAGCCTCCGGCGATGATCCCTGAATGTGGCTTTTACGATCCGGCGCAGGAGGATGCCTTCGAAAGCTTCGAACAGTACCGCGCCTTCAAGACCGCGAAGGGACATTGGAAAGAGGGGGCGTCCACTGCGGTGATGATCATCCAGCAGTCGTTCTGGATCACCCGCGACTTGAAGGTGATCGACGCACAAATCGCGGCGCTCGAGAAGGTCGGATTGAATCCCGTCGTCGTCTTC
>CBFGPU010000605.1:0-2697 GCA_965650715.1 uncultured Haloferula sp.
CGCCACGGCAGGCTTGTTGCGGGGGCGTTCGTCGAGGATCTCGATGGAGATCACCGCGTTCTCCGAAGTGGTAGCCACGAAGAGCATCTCGTTGCCGTTGTTGCAGCGGCTCACGGACATGTCTTCCGGACGACCGTAGGGAGTGCCACCGGCGTCATCGGCCGCCTTGCGTCCGCCGAGGGTGGTATCGGCGAAGGGATCGGAGATACCGGGAAGCGGCACGCCGTTCTTGTCGGTCAGGGGGATCCAGGTGGCAACGCCGGTGCGTTCCACGCCCGCGGCCTGCTGGTTCCAGTCGGTGGCCGGATTGCCGCCGCTGGTCAGGAATTTGTCGATGGAGAGGACGAAGCTCTGGCCCACGGTGTAGTCACCGGGCTTCTTCATCACGAATTTGTAGATCGAGCCCGAGTTGAACTCGTCGATGAAGTAGATGGTGTCGTTGAACTTCTCGCTGAAGTTGATGCCTTCGTGAGCGACGTTGGGGATGCTTTCCAGTACGCGGTGCTCGATCTGGTCGGCGGGAGCGAGGGGGTTGAGGATTTCCACGACGCGACCGTAGCCGGCCCACTCCTCGGCGAGGAAGAGGGTGTTGTTTGGCGTCCAGCGGCTCGGGTCGAAGGCACCGAAGTCGTTGGACCAGTCGCCCGTGGCACCTTGCTGGTCGCCGGCGAGGATCACCTCCGCCTTGTTGTCATAGAGGCTCACGCGGCTGCAGCCGGCGCCGATGGGCGTCTCGTGGGGGATGAAAAGGTAGCTGCCCGTGGGGTCGAAGGAGAGCATGTCGAACATCGACGCGCTGGTGGTCTGGCCCGGCACGCGGATGATGGATTGCTCCGGGCTGAGCACCTGGTCCTCCACCTCGCGCAGGCTGATGATATTCTTCTGATAGATACCTTCCGGCGTCACCCAGGGAGAGGAGGTCTCGCCGATGCTGTTAGGAGGGACGACGGGTGCGGACTGGGTCAGGGGAGTGAACCAGACATCGGTGCCGGCCAAGGCCGGGTGCGAGGCGGTGAGGAGGGCCGCCAAGGCGAGTTGATTGCGCAAGGAATGGTGTTTCATATCGGTCAAACGCTGCATGTTTTGGATTGGGGGAGGCACGGAGAGTTGACACTTTCCGATAGCCGCCGTGATAGGCTCAGAAGGCCGTGCAGGGTGCATCGCTTTCGGTGTGGCGATGTTTTCACGTGGCAATTGCGTTGCAGGAGCGGACGTTCGGCTCGGGGCGGGTGTGACGCCGTTGTCGCAAAGGCCGCCAGGATTCTGTTAGGCCGCAGTCTGGAGGGTCCCACCGGGTGGCTTGCGGCGGGGCTCCGCGCGGGCTAGGCTTCCCGCGTGATCTACCTTGATGCCAACGCCACCACCCCGCTCCTGCCGGAGGTGCTCGATGCCATGCTGCCGTGGCTGCGCGAAGGTTTTCACAATCCGAACGCGAGCTACCGCGGGGCGAAGGAGGCCAGACGGGCGATCGAGGAGGCGCGGGCCCAAGTGGCGGCGCTCATCGGCGCGGAACCGGACGAGATCGTTTTCACCGGCGGGGGCACGGAGAGCACGAATGCGGCGCTCAAGTGGCTGGCCCGTCTGGTCGGGCGGAAGTCCGGCCGCGTGGTCACCAGCGCGATCGAGCATAGCGCGGTGCTGAAGCCGGTGGAGACCTTCGCGGAGGTCGGCTATGCGGTCGAGCGGGTGGGGGTTGATGCCGGCGGGCGCTTGGACCCCGAGGCCTTCAGAGCCGCCTGCGAACGCGCCCGCGAGGGCGGAGGATTCGCCTCGGTGATGTGGGTGAACAACGAGACCGGGGTGATCCAGCCGGTGGACGAAGCCTGCGCGATCGCGAAGGAGAACGGCCTGGCCTTCCATACGGATGCGATCCAGGCGGTCGGGAAGATTCCGGTGAACGTGCGCGAGGTACCGGTGGATTTCCTGTCGCTCTCGGCCCACAAGTTCCACGGTCCGAAGGGTGTCGGCGCGCTCTACATCCGTAGCGGTGCCCGCTTCGAGCCGCTATTGCGCGGCGGCGGCCAGGAAAAGGACCGCCGCAGCGGTACGGAAAATACAGCGGGCATCGTAGGACTCGGCAAGGCGGCCGAGCTCGCTACTGCACGGATCGCCGCGCGGGAGACCCCGCGTGCCCTGCGCGATGCCTTCGAGGCGAAGCTGGTCGATTCGGTTCAGGGCGTCACCGTGAATGGCGACCTGCTCCATCGCCTGCCCCATACCAGTCACCTTTCGTTTACCGCTTGCGAGGCCGCGGGCCTGCTCATCCTGCTCGATGACCTCGGCATCGCCTGCTCCGCGGGTTCCGCCTGCATGACGGGCAAGCAACAGCCCTCGCATGTCCAGAAGGCGATGGGCTTCTCCGACGCGAAGGCGAAGAGCAGCCTGCGCTTCGGCTTCTCCTGCCTGAACACGATGGAGGAAGCGCTGGAGGCGGCGGCCGCCGTGGCGAAGTCGGTGGAGAAACTGCGGCGCGTTCAAGGCGGCAGCACGGGGCCAGTGGTGGTGTATTCGCCTTAGGAGCGAACCACAGAGTACAGCGAACACGCGAAAGTTGGAAAAGGTCGGTGGCCAATGGCTCCTTTCCGTGTATTTCATTTATCCCGCAGATTCCTTTCATCATGGCAAACGCCCTCATCGACGAAACCTCCCCCTACCTCCTCCAGCACGCGCACAATCCGGTCGATTGGCAGCCGTGGA
>CBFGPU010000606.1:0-2696 GCA_965650715.1 uncultured Haloferula sp.
TCTCGGCGCGCTGGGATGGGAGCTTGTCCAGGTTGAGACAAAGCGAGACTCCGCCAACGGCTACAACTACCGGACGTATTTCTTCAAGCGGCAGACCAGCTAGCGCGACGAATCGTGACGAAAGAAACCGGAGGAATTTTAACGCGGAGGACACGGAGAGCGCGGAGCACAATACCTCAAGCGCGGAGCGAGGCAGTCTGACCACGGATGAGCACGGATGCGGCGGGCTGAGGGTTTACACAAAGGTAGCGAAGGACGCGAAGGGATGAGTGCTTGCTCCGCGACCTTGGCGACCTCCGTGTTTAAACGGATCGGGATCGAGCCAAGGCAGGGTTAACCACTCATCCACACTAACAGGGCACTAATCCGGATTAGTGTGAGATCAGTGTTCATGAGTGGTTAACCCTGATCGGAACTGCTCGAGCCTCGACCCTGCTGCCCGGACTTCCACTTAAACTTCCCACTTTTTGCCTTGGTTTTGCGTAGCAAGAACCGAGGACAAACACCGGGCGGATAGAAGGCCGCAACGGCGCAACTCATCGAAGAGCAGGATTGCGCCCGGACCGGCTTGCCACTTCGATGTCGGCCTCGTCGGGCCAGACGGGATCCATGCTACGCCTTTTCAACGCACAGTCCCTGGCCGGGCTTGGTCCGCTTAGCGGTCGATGATGCTCTATCTCCTGACCTTCCTGATCGCGGCATTCCTCGCGTGGGCTTTCAACGCGCTTGAACTGATTCCGTGGCGGCGCGCGAGGGAGGCCCACTGGACGGAGCAGGCTCGGAAACTTTACCCGGCACGCATTTCCCGGGCGCAAACCATTTGTATACTCCCGGCTGGGCTGACGTTCGCCTCCCGCATCTTTTATCCGGAAAGCCAGTGGGGGATCGTCCTGGCCGCTGGCTTTCTCGGGACGCTGCTGGGCAACTACCCAATGGATCGGGAGACCAACCCAGGGCTCCACTTCCGCGATTGGAAAAACGAAGTGGCCGCCAGCTGGATCATGCAGCTTTCCGGCTGGGGCATCTACGTCCTTGCCGCCCTCCTTATGCCCGACCAGTTCAGCTGGGCGACTCTGGCGGTCACCGCGGCTTTCTTCGCGGTGTTTTTCGCCCAGCAGTTTGGCGGCGCGATCCGCCTGATGCGCATCCTAGGGTTGGTCCGACCGGCGTCCGCGCGGCTCCAAACCCTGGTGGATGCCACGAGCGCAGCCATGGGCGTGCCGGTGCGGGCCACATGGGAACTGACCGGCAGCTCAGCCAACGCCTTCGCGTTCGTGACGACCCGGGAACTCGGTTTCGGCCGGAAACTCGTCGCGGTCTGCTCAGACGACGAACTGCAGGCGATCTGTGCCCACGAGCTCGGACACTTGTCCGAGAGCCGGTGGACCCTCGTAGGACGGCTCATGGGGACGCTGACACTTTTCCCGATGATTTATGCCCGCCCCGCCTGGGCCGTCGCGGAGGGAGGCGGCCTCGGCTTCCTCGGTCTGCTGGTCATCGGCATCTGGTATGGCAACGTCCGCCTGGTCCGGGCCATGGAAAATCGCGCCGACCATGTAGCCCGGGAGAGTGTGGAAGATGCGGCCAGCTACGCCCGTAGCTTGGAGCGCCTGCATCGGACCAACCTGATACCCGCCGTGATCAAGCACGGCACCGGCCACACCCACCCCAACCTCTACGACCGCATGCTCGCCGCCGGCGTGACTCCCGACTACCCACGCCCGGCCGCTCCCGGCAACTTCGGCTGGTCCGGCACGGTGATCACGGTCATGACGACGTTCACGGCCATGTATCTGTTCACTTGAGGCTGCGTCGCGGAAGCCTCGAAAGACGGCGAAGCAAATAATGCGCGGCTTTCGATGAGAGCAGGATTGCGTCAGACGTGCTCGGCGTCCTTACTCGCTGCCTCGTCGGGCCAGACGGGAGTTGATGCGCTTTGTCCTCAAAGTCCTGGCGGTGCTCTGTGCCCTCTTCTGCGGCCTGTTGGCCGGGGTGAGCCTTGCCCTGATGCTGTCGCTCTGGAATTCCGGTCGCGTCGATGCCATGCCTTTCGGGAGCAAGGTGGTGATGTTCGGCACCTTCATCGCGATAGCCTCGGCGGGGCTTTACGGTGTGTGGCGGATGGTGCGGCATCTGCGCCAGCCGGACGCGACGACGGCGCGACAGGTATGCGTGGTCCTCGTGTTCCTGTTTGGGCTGAAACTCATCGGTCTGATGCACGGCAAACCGGCCCGCGGAGCCCGGGTCGAGTGGTTCGGCTCCGCGACCGAGGCGCTGGGCAGCCTCGCCGCCGGCTTCGCCCTGATGCTGCTCTACCAGTTCGTGCTGAAAGGCCTCGCGACGCGCTCCTTCCCGCCCACCGACCCGCATTCCCATGCTTAACCGCGCAACTCGCCCGCTGGCGATGAACCACCCCACCCCCTGATTCGCCATGGTGATCCCGATCCTCATTCTCCTGTTCATCGTGGTCGTTCTGGCGCTGGCGTGGACCGGGAGATCGGCCTACAGGAACAACCGGGGCGATTCCTCCATGCCCTACTCCGGTGACACCTCTTCTTCCGGTCACATCCATTCCGACCACTGCGGCCATGGCCACGACGGTGGTGTGGATTGCGCAGGGGATTGCGGCGGCGGATCGGACTAGCCCCTGCCCCCATTTCAATCCTCTTCTCCTATGACCACTGCAGAACTTGAAA
>CBFGPU010000607.1:0-2694 GCA_965650715.1 uncultured Haloferula sp.
GCCGAGGAACTCGCACGCGCCAAACGCCTTGCCGCCAGCCAGAGCAAGATGGCCATGGAAAGCACCGGCTCCCATGCCTCCTGGGCCGGCGATAGCCTCTTGCAATACGGCAAGATTATTACCCCCGCCGAGGCTCTCGCCATCTGGCAGGCGGTCACCGCGGAAGAGATTCAAGCCGTGGTGAGCGAATTCTTCCCCAAGGATCGCGCCATGGCCGAGATCCGGCCCTGAACGAGGGGGTTCCTGATAAAAAGGGCCGGACCCCGATGCGGAGTCCGGCCCTGAGATCGATCCTTCCCGAAGCGATTAGCGCACCTTGAAATGCAGGGTGCTCCGCAGCTTGCCGCCCTCCATGCGCTCGTTGATGCTGAGGCTGTCGAACTCGGCGAAGGCCGCCAGGCCCTTCTGAATACGGGGAAGCTCCTTCTTGAACTCCTCGTAGTTCGGTCCCATCACCTCCGCACCGTGCTTCTCTATCAAGGCCACCCAGTCGGCGGAGAAGGTGCGCAGCGTATCGAAGTCGAACTCGAACCAGACACCCGTCTTGTCCTCGCCGGCGCTTTCCGCCGCATTGACAAGGTCGAGCGCCTGAAGCTTCGAGGTGGAGGCCACGAACCACTTGTCGCCGACCGTGACGGAGGGCAGGAAGTCGTCGTTGAAGAACGGGAAGGAGAAGAACCAGGTGGTGAACCCGTTCTTGTCGGAGCTCATCGGCTTCTGCATCGGAATGTCGGCACCCGACATCTCGCTCGCGGTCTTGAGGATATTGCGAAGCGACCCATCGAGCTTGGTCCACGATTCCTGGAGCTTCGCGCGGTCGGTGACCGGGGAAATCATCGAGGCACGGACGAACTTGCCGGCATCCACCACCTCCTGCGGAAGCCCCGGAATCGGCGGCATCGCCCCCTTCAGATCCACGATGAGGGCGGTCTCCGTCCCCAGCCCGGACTCCGCGGTCTGCAGCGCGTCCCAGATGCCGATGGTGTCGGCCTTGAACTTTTCGTTGAAGAGACCGAAGCCCTGCTTGAACTCGGCGAAGTCAGGATCGTCGATATCGAGCCCGGCGATCTTTTCGGCCATCGCGTAGCCGGTCTCGATGATCGCCTCGCCGTATTCGTTGGCGCGCTTCGTGTATTCCGGATTGGAAATCCAGTTGCCGAACATCAGCACGCCTTCTCCGCTGCCCAGCTTGGAAAGCTTGTGCGCCGTACCATGATCGAAAGACCCGCGGTTCACGCCGCCGAACATCTCGAACTTCACGCCCTCCTCCAGCACGATCAAACCGCCGCTGGTATCCGCCTTCGCCATCGCGATCAGGGCGTCTTCCTTCTCGCCCACCAATTCCAGCAGGGAAGCAAGCTCACGGGTGTCACCGAAAACCTCGGACCCGGAAAGTCCGTCGCGGATGCCCAGGGCCATGTCCTTCAGGCTGCCGGCGATGAGCGCCTGCGTCAGCCCCTTGTCAGCGAAGGCAAAGCCCACGACCTTCTTGTCCTTGTAGCCGTCCACATAGGAGATGCCGTCGTTCGCGGCCAAGGAGTCTTCCACCTTGTCCACCAAGGGGCAGGCTTCCTCGCTGTCGCCGAGGTAAAGCATCAGGTAGTTGTCGGGAGCGATCGATCCGTAGGCGATGACGATGTTCTTCGCCTTCACCGCCGCGATCAGCTTGTCCACATCAGCCGGAGCCAGGACCTCGTCGATGTCCGCACGCCCCTGCTCGAGGGTCGCGGCAAGGAATGCCCCGGCGATCTTCACACCCTTGAAAGCGGCGCCGCCCTTGGTGAATTCGATCGGCGCGGCAGCCTCGCCGAGCGCCCCCATGGCCATGTCGAGGCCGGAAGCAAGCTGCTGCTGGGCCATGCCGAGGGTCTCCGCGTCCTCCGCCTTGATCCCCATTAGCACGGGAGGGATGGCCAGCCCTTCAATCAGCGGCATCTCCTTCCCGAGTTCCTTCGCCATCTCCATCATCATGGACTCCGTCGCCGCGTCCATGCCGGAGAAGTCGCCGGTCTTCGCGCCTTCCGCGAAAGCCTGCGTCAACACCCGCATCTGGTAGTAGTTGCTGCGGCGGCTGAGGTTCATCAGATGGCCGATCTGGGGCGTCGTCCCCTTTCCGGTGGCCACGAAGATCTCATGACCCACGATCGTCCTCGCCATCTGCGCACCCTCGGCCATCTCGGCCTCCGGATCGGTGCCGCCTTCCTCCTGAGCCACTTCGCGGATAAATTCCCAAGTCTTGAGGGATTTGAGACGCTTCGCGATTTCCTTCCCGTCGTAGAGACCGAACACGCTCTCGGTGTCCTTGGAAAGCCGCCCGACAATGCCCAGCATCGCGGCACGCTCGCCGGGAGTCAGCGCCTTCACTTCCGGGGCCGGATTGCCAACCACCGCTTTCGCAGCCTCGACAACAGCTCCCGGCGCGGACGGGGCGGATTCTTCCTTTTCCTTCTTGCCGCAAGCACCGAGGACCAGTGCGGACGCGGGAAGAACCGACCACCATGTACGGAACGATTTCATTGCCCCCGAACGCTACGGGAATTCACGCAAGCGCGGCAATTCCAAAGCGGAACCGATTTCGCAGTCGTACGGATAACGAAAAGGCCGGACGCAGGGTGCCCCGGCCTTCTCTTTCAAAATCCGCCCGGATCCCTCACTTCCCCTCCTCGGCGCTCCCTATGGGTCGTACCCAGACAT
>CBFGPU010000608.1:0-2693 GCA_965650715.1 uncultured Haloferula sp.
CAGCGCCTCGCGTTCCTCCTCAGTCAGGGTGAAATCGAAGGCCACGTCGCCGATCTTCACGGAAAGCCCGTGGCGCAGCGGGATGATCTCGTGCTTTTCCCCGTCCAGCTTGATGCCGTTGGTCGAGCCGAGATCGCGGAGCTGGTAGCCGCCGTCGATCCGCTCCATCACCGCGTGGCGCACGGAAGCGGAGCCGTCGTCGATGACGATATCGTTGTCGCTGCCCCGGCCCATGTTGACCTTCATGCGGTCAAGCTGGAAGCGGTAAGGCTGGGGATTGCGGTCTGCGATGGTGATGGTGACGCGCGGCATGGGTTGAAAGACGTGAACTTGCGACGGTTTCTAGCGATAAAGAGGTGCGCTCTGCACGGAAAAACTCCGTCCCCGCGGGCGGCCCCCCTGCTCTTTTCCAGGGGAAATCCGGTTGCCAAGCCGCCCGCGCTCTGCTGAATTCCATCCACCATGGCCAATGCAACGAACGTCCTTGCGAGCGGGATCGAAATCACCGGCTCCATCCGCTTCTCCAATGACATGATCATCGACGGGAAGATCGAGGGCGAGATCATCTCCGAAAAGGGCCGAGTGACCATTGGCGAGAACGCCATGATCAAGGGCAACGTGACCGCCGGCGACGTGAAGGTCTTCGGCAAGGTCGAAGGCAAGATCACCGGCGAGCGCTGCGAGCTGAAGGCCAAGTCCCGCCTCGATGGCGACATCAAGGCGAAGATGTTCTCGATGGAGGAAGGCGCGCAGCTCTCCGGCCGCACCGAGATCGGCTGAGCCGTTCGGGAAAGATCCGCATTTTTCAGGGAGCCGCTCCATCCGGGGCGGCTTTCTTTTTGCTCCGCACCACCGCCTCGCCGGCATAGATCGCCACCGCCGCCCAGATCAGCGCGAAGGAGAGCATCCGCATCGGGTTCATCTCCTCGCCGTAGAGCCGCCAGCCAATCAGGAATTGCAGGGTGGGCCCGATGAATTGGAGGATGCCCAGCGTCGTCAGCGAGATCGTCCGCGCCGCGTGGCCGAAGCAGAGCAGGGGAGTCGCCGTGGCAATGCCGGTGCCCAGGACCAGCAGGGCCGCCGTGTTGCTGCCGCCGAAGAGCGCCACCCCCTGCGACCCCTGCCAGATCAACCATCCCAAGGCAACGGGTGCCAGCAGCGCGGTCTCCGCCGCCAGACCGGGCAAGGCTTCGAGCGGGGCCTTCTTCCGCACCACCGCGTAGAGCGCGAAGGTCAGCGCCAGCACCAGCGCGACCCAGGGCACGCCCTTCACCGCTTGGAACTGGCAGGCCACGCCCGCCGCCGCGACCAGCACGGCCAGCATCTGCAGACGCGTCTGCCGTTCGCCGAAGAAGATCGCGCCGAAGAGCATGTTCAGGAAGGGGTTCAGGTAATAGCCCAGCGCGCCTTCCAGAATCCGCCCGTTCAGCGTCGCCCACACGTAGAGCAGCCAGTTCGAGGCCAGCAGGCAGCCGGAAAGCAGGTGCCAGCCCACGCCGCGCCACGAGGAAATCCCGCGGATCACCGTGCCGACCTGCCGCTGCGCCGCCAGCACCGGCAGGAGCACCACCAGAGACCAGATCGTCCGGTGCGCGATGATCGAGGCGGGCGGCAGGAAGACCAGAGCCTTCCAGAAGACGGGCAGCACGCCCCACAGGATGAAGGCGGCGACCGCGCTCAGCACCCCGTCCTTGCGCTCCTTCACTGCGGAGCCCCGGATTCGAATTTCTTGCAGATCCAAGCCACCCGCGCGGCGGCGGATTCCATTTCGAGAAGGTCCTGGCGCTCGTCCGGATCGTGCAGGAACTGCTGCGCCATCACGTCCGCCAGGATCGAGGGGTCGTCGATCTGCTCGGTCATCGACACCAGCGCCTCGCGCACATCCCCCGGCAGGTCGCGGGTGACGAGATCCGCAGCTTCATGGAGCGCCTCCAGGGCGGCCTTGGACTGCGATTCCGGCTCGAAAACGGAGGGCAGGGGCTCGATCCGCGCCTTCGGGTAGGGCGACTCCAGCCACTCGGTGAAGCGCACCCGGATCACCCCGTGGAGGAGCAGGTTCGAGGTGCCGTCGGCCAGCTCGCGGGAGGCGCGCACCAGGCCCATCGTGCCGACCGGTGCCGTGCAGTTCGAGGGATCGTCGGTTTCCTTCCCGGTCAGGCGGGCCACGGCGAAGAAACAGCTCCCGTGCAGGGTATCCGAGAGCATCTCGCGGTAGCGCGGCTCGAAAATGTGGAGTGGCAGTCCCCCGTGTGGAAAAAGCGTGCAGTCCTGAAGCAGCATCACGCCGCAGGTCTGGGGGATGTTGAGCGACGACATCGCCGCAAGGGAGGCGCGGCAGCCCCTTGGCGCAATGCAAAAATCTCCGGAAGACAAGACTCTCCGGGCATCGGACCCCTCTTCCCGTCTTGCCTCCGCGCCCTTCATGGCGGAGGGATGGCCGCGTGACCGAGGAACCCGCCCCGCGCCGCGACCGCCGCATCGCCCTGCTGCTCTGGCTTCTGCCGCTCTGGCTGGTCGCTTCCGGCGGTTTCGGCATCTGGTACTATTTCCGCAAACAGGCGGCGGATGCCCGGGTCGAGCAGATCCGCTTTGCCACGGAGGTGAGTCCGGTCGATCTGAAGGGCGATGTGGACAAGTTCCTGGGCTTCGTCGGCGAGCGTCATCCCGGAGCCCCGCAGGGCCTGAACCGCGCG
>CBFGPU010000609.1:0-2682 GCA_965650715.1 uncultured Haloferula sp.
TCTTCGGGATCATGCCGCCGGAGATGGTACCGTCGGACATCAGTTCGTCGGCCTGGGCGCGGCTGACGGACTTGATGAGGGTTTCCGGCTTCGAGGGATCCATCATCAGGCCGGGGACATCCGAGAGATAAACCAGCTTGGCGACGCGGAGTTCCTTCGCCAGCGCGGCGGCAGCGAGGTCGGCATTGATATTGAGCGGACGGCCGGTGGCCAGTTCCGCGGCCAGGGGTGAAATCACCGGGACGATGCCCGCGCGGTGGGCGGCATCCATCTGCCCCAGCTGGCAGCCGACAACCTCCCCCACCCTGCCGAGGTTGACACGCCGACCCTGGGCATCATCCGCGAACATCTTCTCGCCGAGGAAGACATCCGTGCCGGCGATTCCGACGGCCTTGCCGCCGAAGTCGCGGATCATGCGGACGAGGCCGGGGTTGATCTCGCTGGAGAGGACCTTCTCGACGATGTCGATGGCCTCGTCCGAGGTGACGCGGAAGCCGCCGACGAATTCCGCATCAAGCCCGGCTTCCTTCATGGCGGCGGAGATCGCCTTGCCACCGCCGTGGACGACGATCGGGTTGATGCCGGCGACCTCGAGGAAAACGATGTCCCGCATGACCTTCGCGACGAGATCGGGATCTTCCATGGCGGAGCCCCCCATCTTGATGAGGAAGGTCTTGCCGCGGAAGGCCTGGAGATAGGGCAGGGCCTCGATCAGGGCTTCGGCTTTTTCGATGGGATGCTGGAGGTCCATGTGGTGGGAAAGAAGTTCCGAGTTCTAGGTTCGAAGTTCCAAGGAAGAAATGCGGGAGGAGGTGCCAGATTATCGCCGGCGTTTGCGGCGGGACTTCTTGGAAGGCTTGGACGGGTTGTTTTTTCCGGAGGAGGAGGACTCCGGTGAAGGTGTGGCCGTTTCCGGAAGGATCGCTTCCGGCACGGGGGGCCGTGGCGATACGATCACCCGTGTCAGTCCTTCCGGTGTTTTCAGGATGCGGACGGAAACGAAGGCGGGCTCCGGGATCTCGACCGGATTCCCGATCGGAGCAGGCGGCGAAGGAATCTCGGTTTCCGGGGTTGGCTCCGGAAGAGGAAGCTCGACGGCGATAGGCGGCGGGGACGGAACTGCTTCCGCTATCGGTTCTGCCGCGATGACGGGAACCGGAGTCGGTTCAGATGATGGGGCGGCAAGGGGCGGAGCGGCAGCAGCTTGGGGAGCAACCCGGCCCTCGGGGATGAAAGCCAGGAGGATCGACGCGACCGCCACCACGGAGACCGCGAAGGGCGGGAGCCAGAGGTTCTGCCGTGCCGCGAGGAGATAGACGAGTTCGGCGCTGAAGGCGGCGGCCATGAGGACCGCCAGCAAGCGCCAGCCGAAGCGGTCCATGGAGGCCGCCCATGTGGCAAAAAAGGCGATCAATCCCAACAGGCCCATCTCCGCGAGAGCTTCAGGACGCGGTAGGACGACGGACTTTTCATAGCGCGGGGCCGCCCGCAGCGCATGGGCAAAGCTCGCGAGGCTTTCGGACCAGGCACGGTCGGCATCCGGAAGCTCGGCGCGGTGATCGCGGATCAGCAGGGGGTCTTGCATGGGCGGGACGGGGTTGTCCTCGCTGACCAGTTTCCACGCGGGTGTGTCGATGGCGTTTGCTCCCGGCGTGATCGGGGTGCGGCCGAATTCATCGATGGCGATCACCGGACCGCCGATGCCGAGGCGGATTTCCTTGCCGGCGAGGATCCGGATCCCGGCAGGATCGATCTTGAGCGCCGCGATCTCGGTGGCGAGCGGGAGCGAGAAGATGATGCGGTCGTCCCAACGGGCGAGGACGTGACGACGCCCCTCGCCGGCATCCCGCTCGTTCTCCAGCAAGGTGAAACCTGCCAGGGTGCGCTCGCCGCCGAGTTCGGCATTCGCCACCGCGACGCGATTCACCTGCGGCAAGGAGGACGAATCGCCGTCCACTTCGTCGGCATCGATCGAAAGCCGCAGGAAGGCGGCGGGGAGCGGCTCGGCGGCGGCACCGCGGGCGAGCGGCAGGCCGAGCACGGCGGCATCGAGTCGGTCGAGCTGCTTGCGGAGCGAGAGCAAGGCGAGCGGCTCGGCCTCCTCCCATGCCATGAGGTAGCCGCAGCCGACCGTGGTGTGCCCGGCTTCGCGGAGGCTGGCGAAGATCAGCGCACAATCTACCGGCGACGGTGGCGAGGAGGAGAAGTAGTGCTCCGGGTCGTCATCGATGGAGAGCAGGCGGACGGGCTCCGGCACCACGGCCGGCTTGGCTTTCCAGCGTCGCCACGGCTTTTCCGGACTGCCATTCCCGCTGAAGGCGGATTCCGCCGGGTCGAGGTGGAGGGACATCCCCTTCACCATCTCTCGCTCGAGATCGCGCAGCGGGGGGATCAAGGAAACCCCGCCGAGCGCGAAGAGGCCGACACCGAGGATGACGGCGGCATTCACGAAGGTCCGGCGGGACGGAGCGCTCACGGGACATAGTCTCGCGCCTTGGCGAGCACCGGAGCGAGGGGTTTTTCAAGAGGCGATCCGGCGGTGACTTCAGCGAGAAAACGTGCGGCGACCGGGACGTGGGGCGCATACCAGTCGTCGCCGCGGTTGCGGATGATATTGCCGAAGGCCCCGAGGGCCTGCATCAGGCGCTGGAGGCCAAGGAAGGCGTCGCGATCCAGAACGAG
>CBFGPU010000610.1:0-2678 GCA_965650715.1 uncultured Haloferula sp.
GCCAATGTGCTGACCTTCGTCCTCAACACCTGGGACAACCAGGGCGGCGAGGTGAAACCCGGGGACGTCGCGAAAGTCCGCGCCGCGAAGAAGTGAAGCACTGGCTCGCCATCCTGTCGGTTTGTCTTCTCCCGGTCGCCGGAGCCCAGGGGCCGATGGTGCGGATCGAGGGCGGGACCTACGCCCGGCCCTTGGAGAAGAGTGGGCAGACGCGCCGGGTTCCACCCTTCCTGCTCGATGTCCGGCAGGTGACGAACGCGGAGTTTCTCGCCTTCGTCACCGCCCACCCCGAATGGCAGCGCTCGCGGGTCAACCGCCTGTTCGCCGACAGCAGCTACCTGCGCCACTGGGCGGGCGATGCCGAACTCGGCCCGCAGGCTCCGCCCGATGCACCGGTGACGAATGTCTCGTGGTTCGCGGCCCGCGCCTTCCTCAAGGACCAGGGCAAGCGCCTGCCGACCCTCGACGAGTGGGAATTCGTCGCCCGCGCCGACGAGCATGTGGCCGACGCGACCGGCGATCCGGAATTCCGCAAGCGCATCCTCACCTGGTACTCGCAGCCCGCGCCGGAGGTGCTGCCCGCGGCCGACACGATGCCCGCGAACGTCCACGGCGTCCGCGGCCAGCACGGCTTGGTCTGGGAATGGACGCGCGATTTCGTCGCCTCGATGAGCGGCGGTGAATCGCGTTCGGACGGCTCGCCCGAGGGCCGGCTCTTCTGCGGCGGCGCCGCCACCGATCCCAAGCAGGCGGTCGAGTACGCCGCCTTCATGCGCGTTGCCTTCCGCTCTTCCTTGCAAGGATCCTTCTGCCTTGCCGGCCTCGGCTTCCGCGGGGCAAAGGATCTTCCCCTCACACACGCACCGGAGCCATGAAAACCCTGCTCGTCCTTTGTCTGCTCGGTGCCGCGGAGATGGTTCGCGCCGGCGATCATCCGGCCCCCGCCGCGGATGCCGCCCTGCCCCAAGGCTCGCTCTACGCGCTTGATGCCACGTGGACCAATCAAGCGGGCAAAAAGGTCGTGTGGAAGGAGTCCGCCGGCATCACCCGGATCGTGGCGCTCGGCTACGCCACCTGCAAGGGCGTGTGTCCGCGGATCATTGCCGACATGCAGCGGGTCGAGAAAGAACTGACCGCCGGGGATCTCGCGCGCTGCCGTTTCACCTTTGTCACGCTGGACCCGAAGAATGACCGGGTGCCCGAAATGAAGGCCCTCGGAGACCGCCACAAGGTGGACGATGCCCGCTGGGAATTGCTCACGGGAGACGACGATGCCGTGCTCGATCTCGCCGTGGCGCTCGGCATTCGTTACGACCGCTTGCCGAACGGCGTCGATTTCTCCCACTCGTATCTGATCGCCGTGATCGGTCCGGACGGCATCCTGCGCCACAAGTGGACCGACCCCGGCCAGGATGCAAAGCTCTCGGCCGAGGCGGTCCGCAAGGCGGCATCGAAGTGAGGCGGCGCTCCTAGAACCGCAGGACGAGGTCCAGGGTCAGGCGGTCCTCCATCACGCCGTCTTCCTTGTCCGTCAGGGGAAGTTCGTAGGCGAAACCGGCATCGGCATGATCGGTAAGCCGCGAGCGGAAGCCGATCGCGGCGGTGACGAAGTCCCGGTTCATCGACGCGTTGGAGGCACCGAAGTTGAGAAGGTCCGCGCCTTCGAACGTCGCGACCACCGGGACGCCGCCCCCGGCCTGGCTGAAAAAGTTCGGGCGGCCGTTGCCGGCCTCGAGCACGTGGTGCCAGTTGACCTCGACCAGCGGGATGAACCAACGGCAGGTCTCGTAGCTGGCGTGCGCGCTCATGAAGGAGGTCGTCGCCATCTGGCCGTCGAAGGGCAGATGAACTCCCGCACTGCCGGCAAGCTGGAAGCGGTCCCACAGCTTCAGGCCGGAGACGATCAGGTTCGCCGCCCCGTCGCCCTCCCCTTGGAAGACGTCGTGGTTCCCGGTGGGAAACTCGAAGGTCATGGTCCCGCTCACCGCGGTCGAACTGGCCGGGTCGTAAATGAATGCATACTTCAGGCCCGCCGCGATGTTGGCGAATCCGGATTCGTCGGACCAGAGCGGTCGGGTGTCAGGGTTGATGTCCACGTAGCCGTCCTTGGTGGCCACGATCGAAAGGCGCTCGTTGAGCGCGACCTCGAACTGCAGGGCATAGACCTGGATGTCACCGCCCATCGGGAGCGGGCCGACCGTCGTGTTCACGAAATCCGGCAGCCGGTGATACATCGCGATCGCGTGGACATTGGTGGAGGGCAGCGCGAGATCGAACAAGGTGGGATTCGAGATCGGCCGCCGGGCGTTGTCGAAGCCGGACGCGGTGGTCGCGGGAGGCGCGGCGGGCTGGGTGACGATGGTGCCGGCGGCCACTTGCGCGGCCGGGAGGAGAAGTATGCTCAGGGATGCGATCTGGTTTGCGTTCATGGATGACGTGTTAGGAACGACGCGAGCATGTCCTGTTAGATGAAGCGCGTCTCGTCATGCTCCTTCCAAAGCTGTGCATATCCTCCGATCAAAGCGCCGGCCTCCCATGATACGCTCTCCTTCAGCCTTGCTGATGGATCCAACCGCAACCGGTTTCAACTCCCATCATGATCCCATTCATCCCATCCATCCTGGTCACCATCTCTTCATCTGCGTGCATCCCGTCCATTTCACCCATCCGCTGAATTT
>CBFGPU010000611.1:0-2676 GCA_965650715.1 uncultured Haloferula sp.
GCTTCAAGGTGAAAGCCGCGGGTGATGCCCCGAAGATCGAAGGCGAGCTGGTGGACACCATTCATCACGTGGAGATCAACAACCAGGGTGCCTATCACTCCGCGAGCAGCGACCGCGTGCCAGTGGCGGTGGTCGATGAGGCACCGTATCGCCTGGAGCTGGAGGCCCCCGCCGTGCCGATCGTGAAGAACGGCTCGATGCACCTCAAGGTGAAGGCGCAGCGCAACGAAGGCTACAAGGAAGCCATCACGCTGCGCTTCATGTGGAATCCCCCGGGTATCGGTTCACCGGCCACGATCACGATGAATGGCGACCAGAGCGAGGCTTTGTACGAGATCAATGCCAACGGCGATGCTCCTCCCGCCGAGTGGCAGGTCTGTGTGCTGGGTGAGGCCAACACCGCGCAAGGTCCGGTGTTAGTCTCGACCCAACTCGTGCCCTTGAGGGTCGCGGAGCCTTACCTCGCGATGACCATGAACATGGCTGCCACCGAGCAGGGCAAGGCGACGACGATGATCTGCAAGGTGGAGTATCCCGGCAAGTTCGAGGGCAGCGCGACGGCGGAGTTGTTAGGGTTGCCGCATGGCGCGAAGACGGCACCGGTTTCCTTCCCAACCGGACAGGCGGAGGTGCATTTCCCGATCGAGATCGCGGGGGATGCGACGGTGGGGAAGCATACGGCGCTCTTCTGCCGGGTGAATGTCCCGGAGAACGGGCAGACGATTTTGCATCAGGTGGGGCAAGGCGGGACGCTGCGGATCGACAAGCCGGCGGAGAATGCGCCGCCTCCCCCGCCCCAGCCGCAGCCGGTGGCTCAGGCGGCGGCAGCGCCGGCACCGCCCGCGGAGAAGCCGCTGTCAAGGTTGGAGCAGTTGCGGCAGAAGAAGTAGGGATCAGCGCCCACCGAAGCGGCGGAGTACTTTCAGCCTTTGTAGATCTCCCCACGAGGCCCGATGGCATCCACGTAAAGCACTTCGTCGATCTCGATGACCGTCAAAATAGCACGGTAGCTTCCACCCGCAGGCGCGACCATCCGGTCATGCTGCCGTTCATTTGCTTGATGTCGGGATGGTCCGCGATATTGGCGAGTCCGGCGACTCCCCGCAGGGCGTCGTGCACTTGGACGGCGCGATCCGCGGGCATGGGGCGGGAGTTTTTCGGAGGATGAAAAGCGTTTCATGGTTGCGCCGTATCGGGTCCATGCGTCTTGCGATCTCCCTTGGCTTGCGTGTGTCTTCGGCCGGTCTGGCACTGGCGGGGTGTGCCGTGGCGGCGGATACGACGGGCTTCGATGCGGCGCGGAAGGTCTTGGAAACCAAGTGCGTGTCCTGCCATTGCCCAGAGAAGACGAAGGGGGACCTGCTGATGACGACGCGCGAGCAGTTCCTGAAGGGCGGCGAGTCGGGTCCGGCGATCCTCTTGGAGAAGGCGGCTGAGTCGGAGATCCTGAAGCGGGTCAAACTGGATGAGGACGACGACGAGATCATGCCGCCGAAGGGCGGGCCGTTGAAGCCCGAGGAGATCGCGTTGCTGGAGGCCTGGCTCGCGGCGGGCGCGCCGTGGACGGAGGGTGTGGTGCTGACGCCGCGCGCGAAGACGGCGCTGCCGGATTGGGATGCGGAGCCGGATCCGGCGATCGGGGCGATCGAGCCGTTCCCGAAGGCGATCACGCTGGAAACGGCGGCTGACTTCCACAAGGTGTTGGTCATGGCGCGTTTTAGTGACGCGGCCACGCAGGACGTCACCAGGCAGGTGAAGGCCACGCTTGCCGATCCGAGCATCGCTAAGCTAGAAGGTACCCTGCTCAAGCCGCTGAAGGACGGCACGACCACGCTGAACTTCGAGTATCGCGGGCTGAAGGCCGAGGTCCCGGTGACCGTGAAGGACGCCGTGAAGCCGAGACCCGTTTCCTTCCAACTCGACGTGATGCCGGTGCTGACTTCCTCCGGTTGCAACACCGGCTCCTGCCATGGCTCGGCGCGCGGGAAGGACGGCTTCCATCTGACGCTCTTCGGCTTCGATTCACAGGGCGACCACTTCCGCCTGACCCGCGAGAACCCGGGCCGGCGCGTGAACCTCGCGCTGCCGGAGGAGTCGCTGCTGGTCACCAAGGCCACCGGCGCGGTGCCGCATACCGGCGGCAAGCTCTTCGAGAAGGGCAGCGCTCCCTACGAGACGCTGGTGCAGTGGATCCGGGACGGCGCCGAGTACGACATGGGCGAGATCGCCAAGCCCACGGGGATCGTGATCGAGCCGCCTCAGGTCGTGCTCAAGGGCGAAGGGCTCGAGACGCCCTACACGGTGAAGGCCACCTATTCGGACGGCACCGACCGCGACGTCACCACGCTTTCGTCCTTCTCCACCTCGAACGACAACTCGGTCTCGGTGAACGGCCGCTCGGGCATGTCCGTCTCGAAGAACCGCGGCGAGGCCTTCCTGTTAGGCCGCTTCATGACCTTCACGGAGGTCGCGCAATCGATCGTCATCCCGAAGCAGCTCGACTACACGCGGCCCGAACTGCCGGAGTTCAACTACATCGACAAGCTCGTTTACGACAAGCTGCACAAGCTGCGGATCATCCCCGCCCCGCTCTGTGACGACGAGACCTTCCTCCGCCGCGTCTTCATCGACGTGGTGGGCAAGCTGCCCGAGCCTTCGGAGCGCGAACAATTCCTC
>CBFGPU010000612.1:0-2675 GCA_965650715.1 uncultured Haloferula sp.
AGTGGACCCCAAGGATTTCAGCCGCTTGAGATCGGATTTCGAAAGGTCTCCGCTCGACCCCAAGCCCATGAAATGGGTGTTTACGGGAGAACTGCGGCTTTTCAGCGGCGGGGAGCAGGTTCTCAAGATCGACCTTTTCTCCCACGAGGGGGTAGTGCCGTTTAAAATCGGCAGAGACTACTACCTCCCCAAGCCGGGGGAGGGGCCTCCTGACCATCTGGATGTAAGCTACTTGAATCCCAATTGATCTCGCGGGTGGATTTTCCAGAGACAAGTTGCGCCCCCGGCGGTTTTACGGGACAAGACTGCCAGCAGAAGACCCCGCCGAATGACCGACTTGTTGATCGACCCCGCCCGCCGCAGCGGATGCCAGGATTTGGAAAAACTCGGCGAAGTGCTGGAAGGCGCCGCCCAGCGGCAGCGCTCGCCTATCGACGACGTGCTGGATGCTGGCGTGGTGGACGAGGAGCCCTACATGCGCGAACTCGCCGCGGAGCTGGACATGGAGTGGCTGGAGAATATCCCGCAGGCCGAGGCCCCGCTCCCGCTCCGGGAGGCCTGCGGCCCCCGTGTCGCTCTGCGCCACCGCCTGCTGCCGGTCGCCATCACCGCCGAGAACGGAGGCGAGCCGCATTTGAAGCTCGCGACCTTCGACCCCTTCAATCTCGTCGCCCGTCAGGCCGTCGCGCAGGAAATCGCGATGCCGGTGGAGTGGTGCATGGCCTCGCGCCGCCGCATCCATGAGTCCCTCCGCAAGCTCTACGGGGTGGGCGCGGACACCTTCGAGCAGATTCTCGAGGGGCGCGACCTCGACTACGAGAACCTCGAAGGCCACGACGAGGCGAACGTTATCGACGCCGATGAGGATGAGGAAGCGAGCGTCGTGAAGTTCGTGAACCAGATCATCCGCGAGGCGCTGGACCAGCGCGCGACGGACATTCACGTCGAGCCCCTCGCCAATAATCTGCGCATCCGCTACCGCATCGACGGCAAGCTCCTGGAAGTGACGGTGCCGGAGAACATCAAGGCGCTGCAAAGCTCGGTGATCGCCCGTCTCAAGATCATGTCGCGCCTCGACATCGCCGAGCGCCGCTTGCCTCAGGACGGACGTATCAACCTCCAGTTCGAAGGCCGCACCATCGACGTCCGCGTCGCCACCGTGCCGACCGTCGAGGGTGAGAGCGTGGCCCTCCGTCTCCTCAACCAGGAGAAGTTCAACCTGGACAAGCTGGGCATGGAGCATCACGTGCGCTCGAAGATCGAGGGCCTGCTGCACCTTTCGAACGGCATCATCCTGATCACCGGTCCCACCGGTTCCGGTAAATCGACCAGCCTCTACTCCTTCCTCAGCGAGATCAACCACCCGGACCGCCGCATCGTCACGATCGAGGACCCGGTGGAAAACAAGCTCTCCGGCGTGATGCAGATCGCGGTGAAGTCGGACATCGGCCTCACCTTCGCCGCCGGACTCCGCTCCATTCTCCGTGCCGACCCGAACGTGGTGATGATCGGGGAAATCCGCGACCTCGAGACCGCGGAAATCGCCATCCGCGCCTCGCTCACCGGTCACCTGGTGTTCTCCACCCTCCACACCAACGATGCGCTGGGCGGCATCAGCCGTTTGATCGACATGGGCGTGGAGCCCTTCCTCGTTTCCGCGGCCGTCCGAGCCTTCCTGGCCCAGCGCCTTGTCCGCCGGCTCTGCCCGCACTGCAAGGTGCCGCGGGAGGTGACCATGGACGACCGCCGCGAACTGGGCATTCCGATGAACCTCGAGGGCCAGGCTTTCGTTGCGAAGGGCTGCGACCACTGCCGGGGCACGGGCTTCCAAGGCCGTCTCGCCATTTACGAGGTCGTCGTGCTGAGCCAGGCGATGCAGGACATGATCGCCCACGGTGCCAGCGCCCCGGACATCCGCGCCCAGTCGGTGAAGGAGGGATTCATCCCGATGCGCGGTTACGGCTGGATCAAGGTGATGCAGGGCCAGACGACCATCGAGGAAGTGATCTCCGTGACCTCGACCGACATCGCCACGGAGTGAAGTGCCAAGTCGGAAGGTCCAAGTTCCAAATTTCGAGCCCGATGCGGATCACTGGTTGCCGATTCTGAAATCCGAGGTCTCAAGTTTCATCGATCATCGATCTTATATCTTCTATCCCGCTTCCCGTGCCAGTCTTCTCTTACAAAGCCCTGAGTGCCTCCGGCGGCGTGCAGACCGGGGAGGTGGATGCCGCGGATCGTCCGGAAGCCTTGCGCGTGCTCGACCGCCGCGGCTTGCAGCCGGTGAGTTTGAAGGAGTCCGTCTCGGCATCTTCCGCCGCCGCGGCGAAGAAAGCCAAGCCCGACGCTTCGGCAGCCGCCAAGCCGTCATCGAAGGCGGCCGCCAAGGACAAGCTCAGGGAGGTCGACGACAAGACGCCCGAGGGACCGCTCAAGCTGAAGCGACCGGAGGTGATCATGTTCACCGAGGAGCTTTCGGACATGCTTGGCGCGGGCTTGCAACTCGAACCGGCGCTCCAGTCGATGGAGAACCGCCAGGAGCTCGGCGGCCTCAAGGAGGTGGCCAGCCGCATTCGCCAACTGGTGCGCGACGGCATGAACTTCTCCACCGCGCTCAAGCGCGTGAGCCCCAGCTTCGGCCCGCTCTATTGCTCGCTCGCTGCGGCGGGCGAGGC
>CBFGPU010000613.1:0-2674 GCA_965650715.1 uncultured Haloferula sp.
ACGATAGCGGTGGATGCCGGTGAGGCGCTCCTGCTGCCGCTCCACAAGGGTGAGCCATTCACAGAACCGGGTCGCGTCCTTGCGTGAAATGTAAACCACCGGGTGATCGCCCGGATTCTCTCCTTGGAAGATATCCGGCCGCGGATCCTGAAGCGCCGCGGTGGCCCGGAGAAAGGCGTCGTAATCCTTCACGCGGGTCTCCCAGACACAGGCCTGCAGTTCACCCGGGATCACCGGCACGAACTTCATCTCGAGCCCGTTGGTCCACGGCTTGTCCATCACCACGCTGTGATTCAGCTCCAGCTTGAAATGGAGTTCCAGCGTGTCGTTCGCCTTCAACGTCACCTTCTGGACGCTCCGCTTGTAGCCTTCCAACCAAGCGACGAATTCCGTTTCGCCCGGCTTCAGGTCCTCGAGAACGATCCGGCCGTTGGCCACGCCCCGCGGGCTTTCGCCCTCGGCCACGTGGACGAAGATCTCCGCTCCGGAGGGCTCGGTGGTTACCGCCACCCGTGCAAAGGGAATGAGGCTGACAAAGGGTTTGAACGGCCTGAGCCCTTCCTTGGTGGCACGTTCACTAATGCCCGGCGCGGAAAAGCCCTCGACCATGTGAGGCTCGACCTGATGGCGCTCGGTCAGATACCCTTTCGCGATCCCGTTGGTGGCGAGCCACTGACAAAATGCCTCCGCGTATCCCTGGCTCGTGAGCACGATCTTCCGCTTCGCGTCTCCCTCGGTGACTTCCACGAACTCTCCGACCGCGTCGAGCTTCTCCTCGGCAAACTTCTTCCATTCCGCCTCGCCCACGGGCGAGACGCATTCGTGGCCATCGTTCAGCCAGCGGTAGCGTTGTCCGAGCTGGTCGGTCCAGGGCTCGGTCGGTTGCGGCGGGGCATAGATCTTGAGGTCGGCATTGATCAGGAGCGTCTCCTCCGCCGCGGAAGGCGGCACGATCGATTCGAGATAGTAGGGCTCGTAGCCCTCTTTCTCCAGCCGGAAGCTCACCTTCTCGCCCACGTTGACAACAATGGCTTCGGTGGGAGTGGAGCCCACGGATTCACCGTTCTTGAGAAGATCCAGCACCACGGCATCCACGGGAGTACTGGTGATCTTGATCCGGGCTTCGACCTTCGGCGGCCCGGGCTGGACCGATGTCCGGGCGGACCATTCGTTGATGGCATCCCAGCCGCCGTAGAGAATCACACCGGCCACGAGCAGGAGCGCCACGAAGGCACCCACGGGCCGCCTACGACGGCGACGCTTCCCTTCCTGAAGACGGCGCAGCGCATCGGCGAGATCCCCCGCGGTCGAAATCCTACGTTTGGAGAGATGGGGCTCGCAGGTATCGCAGATGATCTGATTGAGAGCGAGCCAACGCTTCCGCTCCGAGCCGACCGGCAGTTCGTCGGGCAGTTCGGGGAACTCCATCCGGTCCTTCCCGGTGGCGATTTCGTAGAGCACCTTTCCCAGGCTATAGACATCGGCCTGGGCCGAGCCGGGACCTTCCGGCGGAACGAAACCTTCGGTACCCACGAAGGTCCTCTGACCGCGTACCGCGACGAGGCCGATGTCCGCGAGCTTCGCCCGGCCCGCGACAAAGATCACATTGGCCGGCTTCACATCGCGGTGTGCCAAGCCATTGTCGTGCAGATGCCGGAGCGCCTCCGCGAGGCGCACGCCCACATCGATGCAGAAGCCGGTGTCGAGGCGGCTGCCCGGCGTGCGCTTGATGTCGCTGCGCAGGGTACGGGCCTCGTATTCCACCGGGTTGATGTCGCGCCCGGCGATCACATCGTCGCCGAGTTCCATCACGTAGTAATAGAACGCCTTGCCGTCGGGACTGCGGCCGACGTGGAGGATGTTCACCATCCCCGGGTGGTCGCGCGAGATCGGCTCGAACTTGAGGATGCCTTCGAACTCGCGCTCGAAACTGCGCTCGTCCTCGAAGTCTTCCCGCCACAGCACCTTCACGGCGCGCAGGGCACCGGTCACGCCGCGCGCCAGCCACACCTCGCCGTAGGCCCCGCCGCCGATTTTCCGCAGGACCTCGTGGTCGGGGATGATCGGGTCGGGACGCGGGCTATTCATCGACTTCCTCTTCCAAGCGCGCGAGTTCCTTCTTCAAGACGGCTCCCACGCGATGCTTGGCGAGGTAAACCTGTGCCATGCTGACATTCAAGTGATCCTGCACTTTTTTGGCATCCCACTGCCGGACCACGTAGCAATCGAAAATCTGGTACTGTTTCGGGGAGACCTGGGCCTTCACCCGGGCCAAAGCGGCATCGGCGACGTTCTTTTTCCACTCCACGTCCCAGAGGCGGGCCAGCAGATCGCCCTTCGGGTCTTCGAAACGGTCGATCACCGCGGTCTTGCGGTCGTCCTCCCACTCCCCGCCGGCCATGGCGGTGTCCTTCTTGCGCTTGCGGAACTGGTCGTTGATCCGCCAGCGGGTCATGTTCATGAGCCAGGTTTTGAAGGAACCCTGCTCGGGATCGTAGAGTTTCTTTTTGCTCTGCTTGGCGATCGAGAGGACGGTTTCCTGAACACAGTCGTGCGCCTCGTCCGGGCGCAGGCCGGCCTTGATCGCCACGGCGTAGATCAGGCGCCAGTAGGTCTGGTAGAATTCGTCCCAGGTCTTCTGTTCCTCGCGGCCCGAATCGTCCTGTGGGCCGAG
>CBFGPU010000614.1:0-2671 GCA_965650715.1 uncultured Haloferula sp.
CAGCACCCGCACCTGCTCCGGCGCGAGCCAGGTCGGGAATTTGCCCTCGAAGTGCTCGATCAGCAGGCCCGTGAAGCGCTCCAGCGAACCGAAGGGCGCGCGGTGGATCATCACCGGGCGGTGCACCGTGTTGTCCGCGCCGACGTACTCCAGCTTGAAGCGCTCCGGCAGGTTGTAGTCCACCTGCACGGTGCCGAGCTGCCAGTCGCGACCGATCACGTCCTTCACCACGAAGTCGATCTTCGGGCCGTAGAAGGCGGCCTCGCCGAGTTCCTCCGTGTATTCCACGCCGAGCACCTGCACGGCATCGCGCAGCGCGGCCTCGGCCTTGTCCCAGTTCTCCGGGGAGCCGACATACTTGTCCGAATCCGGATCACGCAGCGAAAGCCGCACCCGGTATTCATGCATGCCGAGCGTGCTCAACACCTTCTTCACCAGATCCAGGCAGCCCTTCACCTCCTCCGCCACCTGGTCCGGCGTGCAGAAGAGGTGGGCGTCGTCCTGCGTGAAGCCACGGACCCGCGTCATGCCGCCGAGCTCGCCCGATTGCTCCCAGCGGTATACCGTGCCGAATTCCGCCAGCCGCACCGGCAAATCCCGGTACGAGCGGTGCTCGCTCGCGAAGATCTTGATGTGGTGCGGGCAGTTCATCGGCTTCAAGAGATACCCCTCGAAGGTCCCGTCGGAGAGCCCGTTGATCAGCGTCGAGCAGGTCGCATCCTCGTCGGCCAGTTTCTCCATCGTGTCGCGCTCGGCGATCGGCGGATACTGGCTTTCCTGGTAATACGGGAAGTGACCGGACGTGCGGTAGAGATCCAGCTTGCCGATGTGCGGCGTGAAGACCTGCGAGTAGCCCTGCTTGTCCAGTTCCTGCGTGATGAAATCCTGCAGCGCGCGGCGCACCAGCGCACCCTTCGGCTTCCACAGGATCAGCCCTTGTCCCACCGCTTCGTCGATGTGGAAAAGGTGCAGCTCCTTGCCGAGGCGGCGGTGATCGCGCTTCTTCGCTTCCTCCAGCCGCGTCAAATGCTCTTCTAACAGCTCTTTGCTCTCGAAGGCCGTGCCATACAGCCGCTGGAGCTGGCCCTTCGACTCGTCGCCCATGTAGAAGGAGGAAGACACCGACATCAGCTTCACGTTCTTGCACTTCGACGTGTAGCCCACGTGCGGCCCCGCGCAGAGGTCGATGAACTCGCCGTTCTGGAAGCAGGAGATTTCCTCGCCCTCCGGGATCTTGTCGATCAGGTCGAGCTTGAAGCGGCTCGGATTCCCCGGGCGCTCGGAGAGCCCGCCGAGACGGCCGCTCTCGGCCATCGCCTTCGCCTCCTCGCGGGAGATGGCGCGGCGCTCGAACTTCTGGTTCTCCTTCGCGATCTTCTTCATCTCCGCCTCGATCTTCTCGAAGTCCTCCGGGGTGATCCGGTGCTTCATCTCGAAGTCGTAGTAGAAACCGTTCTCGATCGGCGGCCCGTAGGCGAACTGCGCATCCGGCCAGATCCGCAGGATCGCGGTGGCCATCACGTGGGCGCAAGAGTGACGGAGCCGATCAATATCGGACATTTGCTGGCGCTCATCGAGGGTCTTCCGGTCGGACATGGGGCCGGGAGAGTGCAACGGAAACCGGGATTTTCAATCCCGGATTCCGCCAAGGTGATCCGCATGGCCGCGGCGCCAGGGGGAGACACCCGGTGCCCCGGGTCGCGATTTCCCTCACCGCGGGGTCTCCGCCGTCGGCACCGCCACCGCCCCGGTGGCCGGCCAGGACAGCGTCGCCGACCCCGAACCCGTGGGAAGGGTCTTGCTGCCCGCCCTGAAGACGAAGGAGGTGGAATTGAAGCTCGGCAGGGGCACAAAGTAGTCCGGGCTGCTGAAGCCGGACGGCTCCGTCACCGTCTCCGAAAAAGTCCCTTCCGGCAGGGCATAGGTGTAGGTCGCCGTGTACTCCCCGCCTGCGCTGAGATCGAACGAAGCGAAAGTCCCGTTGCCCTTCATTTCCCCCGAGTTCGTGATCAGATGCCCCTCGGGCACCTGTTCGCTCGCCAAGTCGTAGGACCTCAGGGTCGAGCCTCCGCTGTAGCTCAGGGTCACCCCTTCCATCGGGCTGTAAATGCCGGAGGCGGTGAGAGTGCCGGTGCAGTCCGCGATGCACCAGAAGTTCGCGGGCGAATACGTCACCGGATCCTCCGGGTAGGCCCGCTCGCCATGAAGATCCGCACGGAACTTCACGTTCAGCTCCATCTTCTGGGTCAGGCTTCCCGCGTCCTTGTAGACCCAAGTGAACGGCACCGTCCACTGCGTGATCGGCACCTCGTTGCTCCGGCTGTTGTAGCCGCGGTTGACCAGCACCTGCACGCTGCCGACCGGCGCGGGGTTCGGGATGCGGACGTAGATCCGGTTCGCGCCTTCCCATCTCAGCACCTGCTGCAACTGGCCGCCCCAGGTGACGTTCCGCTTTCCTTCGCCGGGATCGTCCCCGAACTCGCCCTCGATCATCAGCGCGCTGAAACGCTGGCTCGGGCTCGCGACCTGGTTGAGGATGCGGATGATCGCGGGCTTCAGGATGTGCGCCGGGTTCTGCGGATGATGCTTCCAGATCAGCGTCGCATTCGATCGCGTCTGGTTCGGATACTTCGGACTCGGGTCGAAGTCGTACTTCCTCTGCCACATCCAG